>JACIWY010000511.1 GCA_014360745.1 Chloroflexota bacterium | reverse complement strand
CTTGTTAGCGATTTCGTATGCCAGCGCACGCAACCATTGCCCATCTCGCTCATAGGCCGACTGACTGTAAGGAATGCGCACCATCTCTTCGGGAAAGTTGGCGAACCAATACCACATAGCTGCGCGCTCCGGATAAATGGGCGCTCCGCCGGTGATCACATGGCCCGCCGTCACCAAGGCGTAGAGATACACCCTGGTCTGCACCCGTTCACGCAGGGTGCGCAAGCTCGGCAAAGAGGGCAAGGTCTTCCAATCGACGACGACGGCCTCAGCGCCGCGCTCGCCAAGCTCCACGGCCAATAAATCGAAGCGGGCGTACAAGCTATACACACCCAATGGCACCACAAGGGGCAATTCAACCTCACGTAACCCTTGCGGCAGATCGGATTCATCCAGATCCTGTAGCGCTTGCCACCAACGGCGCAACTCCAGATCAGGACAGGCGGCCACGATCGGCTCCATATCCATCCCCAAATGCCGACGCACCAACCATTGATGAAAAACGGTGCCTCGCAATAGATGTTCCTGATAAGCGCGCGGATCCTCCTCCTCAGGCATAGGCCAGGGTTGGCGTTGGATATACTTGAGCCAGAAGCGGTGTGGACAGCGCAAATAGGTGTTCAGGCTATGCTGGCTAAACAGGTGCCCCGGCCGGATTTGTTCTACCATCATACCTCCCCCGAAAGACGACCGCGACCACCCTCTCGTGTTTGGGCCCACGCTTTAACAACCGCCATCAACTCGATCAGCCCTGCTGCGGGGCGCACCATCCGTCGGCCATTGGTTTCGCTATATGTGATGGCCAGATGCCGCCTGGCTCGTGTAATACCCACATAAAGCAAACGTAGCCGCTCGGCGATAAATTCCAACCGCGCTTGATCCACCGCCGAATATTCGGGCAAAACGCCATCCTCGCCGGCTAGCCTCTCGAGGAGATGCCGCGCCTCGACCGCCGGCGCTCGGCTGCCCATGAAAGCCATCTCGCTACGAAAGTCATCGGCGCGGGTCTCGGGGAATTCGAGGCTATCCACGCAGATCAGATACACTGTGTCCCACTCCAAGCCCTTGGCCTTGTGCATCGTCGTCACGGCAATGCGCCCCGGCTCGACGACATATCCGGCATCGGTCAACGAGAGGCCAGTAAGCCGTCGCCGATTGCGGGCGATTTCGCTCAGTTCGTCGCTAAAATTACGCAGGCGCCAGGTGGGATGCATCTCGGCCGTGCCTCGCAGGCTGGAAGCAATGGTATGACAAATGGCCAACTCCTCTTCGCTGTCGAACAGGTCCTGGGCGACGGTCAAGAGCAATTGGTCCACCGGCAAGGAACTGGCGCGCACCCAACGCGCCACCCAGCCGGAAAAACGCTCCAAGGCCAAAAGATCCTGTCGCTCCGCCTCGATTCCCGGCGGCATGACCTCGCGCAAATCGACGACGCCACGGGGAAAGAGAAGCTGGCGTGGCGGAATACTACGAATCAACGTACTCCTTCGGCGTCGCCGGGCATCCGTCTCATCACCGCCAAAGTGTTGTACCAGCTCCGCGTAGAGATTGGCCAGCTCGCGGCTGGAAGTTGGCGCGCTGAGATAAGCCAACACGGCAGCCAGCACGTGAGCCACGCTGCGCGTGCGCGGCGTGGAACGCAAGAGATCGTCCAAAGGCACCTCTTCGGGCAGGGCCTGCAAAGTCTTGACGACCAAATCTCCTTGCCAAGTCGCCGGGCAAAGGATGGCCAGCGTGCCTTGCGGCTCGCGGCGGGACAGGTCGACCGCCCAGCGGGCCACCGCCGCGGCCTGCGTTTCTACGTCGGGAAAAGGCTCTTCGCGCAAGTAAATCCGGCTATCCTCGGCAGTGGGGTTGCGTTGCGGGTCATCTTCGTCCGTGGGCAGGATATCTTGGCGCTCAAAGGCCAGCCAACGCACCGCAGGCTCGGGATGTGCACGGCAAGCCCAGCGCACCAAATGGTTGGCCAGGGCAATGATCGGCGGCGCACAACGCCCCGATTGGGGCAATGGCAGACAGGTCACGTCCTCACGGGTTAGAAAACGGCGAAAATAGCGCGGATCCGCGGCGGTGAAGGTGCTGTTGATGGCCTGATTCGGATCGCCCACGCGAACCCAATTGCCGCTCCCCGCCGAAAGGCGCTCTAGAATCTGCTCTTGCAAAGGAGAGCTGTCCTGAGCTTCGTCTTCCAAGATAAAGGGCCAGCGCCTCTGCAAATTGCGCAAAAAAGTGTCGTCCTGATCGAGGGCCTCGATCGCCCGCCAAATCAGATCATCAAAGTCGAGCCCGCTGCGCGCTCGAAGATATTGGCCGTAAAGTGCATAGAGATCGATGCCCATGGCCAGAAAGGGATCCACCTCCTGCTCGCCCAGCAACTCGCGCACCTGCTCCGGTGTGCGGCGTAGATGCTTACACAACTTGGTGACCTCGCGCCCCACGCGCTCGGTTTCTTCGCGCCACTGATTCAGTAGATACGCAGAAGGTTCTTCGCCATTTTGCTGGGGTAGAAAGCTCTCCCACAGGGCCCGATGCTCCGAGATCCACACATCGGCAGCGTTGTGCATCATGCGTTGAGTCTCGGCTTCATCGATGATGGGAAAGCCCTCCTCGACACCGGCCAGGTCACTGCGCTGATGGAGGATATCGCTGGCCAACTTGTGCAACGTGCAGACCCGATAGCCCACAGGGGGTAATCCTTGTCCGGTGAGGATATCGCGGATACGCTGAGA
>JACIWY010000510.1 GCA_014360745.1 Chloroflexota bacterium | reverse complement strand
TGATCGAAACCAAACCCAGCGAAGTGATTTCGCAAACGCGCATGAGTTTGAACTTTGGCTTTGTGCTCGATCATAGCGGCTCGATGCGTGGCTCCAAGATCGAGCGGCTCAAAGAGGCCATGAGGCTGGCCCTCAGCAAGATGGCCCCCGACGATCTGGTGTCTGTAGCCATTTTTAACGACAGCGGCCAGGTGTTGGCCCAGAATGCCCCCCTTTCGCGGCAGGGCGATTTGTTGCGCAAGATCGAGAATATCCGCGCCGGCGGCGGCACCCAGATCTCCCGTGGGTTGAGCCTTGGCTTGCGCGAGATCTATCGCGAATTCAGCGCAGACCGCGTCAACCAGTGTCTGCTCTTGACCGACGGGCAGACCTACGGCGATGAGGATCAATGCCGCCGCCTGGCCAAGGAGGCCGGCGAGCATAAAATCGCCATTCAAGCCCTGGGCCTGGGTGACGATTGGAACGAATCCTTGCTGGACGAGATCGGCAGCCTGAGCGGCGGCGATTCGGACTTGATCGAATCGGCCGACGAGATCGTGCCTCTCTTTACCCAAACGGTGGAGCGTTCGCAAAAGGCCGTGGTGCGCAACGCCCAGATGATCCTGCGCCTCGTCTCGGGCGTGACGCCCCGCCAGGTGTGGCAAGTGACGCCGGTGATCACCAATTTGGGCTATACGCCCATCGGCCAATACGATGTACAGGTGGATCTCGGCGAGCTAGACGCCGTGGAGGGCAAGGCGATCCTGGTCGAACTGTTGATCCCGCCGCGACGCGAGGGCCGCTACCGCATCGCTCAAGCCGAAGTGCGTTACGATCTGCCCTTGCAGAACGTCAGCGGCGCCTCGACGCGCAGCGACATCATCCTTCAATACAGCACCGATCCTCAGCAGGTCAAGCAGTACGACGCGCGGATCATGAACTTGGCGGAAAAGGTCACAGCCTACCGCCTGCAAACGCGGGCGTTGGAGGAAGCCCGTATGGGCAATGTGGCCGGAGCCACCCAAAAACTGCGCGCCGCCGCCACGCGCTTGCTCGAGCTGGGCGAAACCGAGCTGGCCGAGGCGGCTCGCGAGGAAGCCGACAATTTGGAGCGCAGCGGCCAGATGTCGGCCGGCGGCACCAAAAAGCTGCGCTATCAGACTCGCAAACTCACCCAGAAGCTGCCGGATCTGCCGGAGGAATAGCTTTCAAGCGCCAGGTGTCGGGCATCGGGAATCTGTTTGAGATCAACGCCCGACACCCAACGAGAAAGGAGCCCACGATGAAATGCCCTAATTGCGGGAATATGACCCAAGAGGATGCCCTCTTCTGCGATCAGTGTGGCACACGCTTGCCCAAGGAGGCGCCCGTCGCAGCCCCTATCGGCCCGGCTCAAACCCCCGCGGCCGCGCCGCCGACCGTATCGCCCGGCGCGCCGTCGGCGCCTGCCGCGCAGGGCGCGCAATGCCCCCATTGCGGGGCGCTCAATACGCCAGGTGAGATGTTCTGTAGCGAATGCGGCACACCGCTGGCCGCGCCCGAGCCTGAACAGATGGCAGCGCCACAGACGACGGCCGAAACGCCCTCGTCAGCCCCGCCCCCTTCTGCGCCTCCTTCTACAGCACAGGCCACCTGCCCGATGTGTGGCGCTCAGGTGTCGGCCAGCGATCGCTACTGCTTCGCTTGTGGCGCCGACCTGCTGACAGTGACCACGGCCGCCGCGGCGGTAACAACCGCCGCCGAGCCACTCACAACCGCGCCGGCCGCAGCCCCACCATCGGCGCTGCGCGAATGCCCGGCCTGTGGCGCCCAGGTGAGCCCTGGCGATGCCTTCTGCGAGTTTTGCGGGGCAGCCTTGACGGCGCCAGAGCCGGAGCCGCCTTCAGCCCCCGGCACCGCCGCGCCGAGCGCGCCGGCCCAGCCGCCCATCGCCGGCCCCGGCCCCCGCTTGGTGGTGGCCGACAGCGGGGTCGAGATCCCTCTCCCCGCCCAAGGCGAGATCGTCGTTGGTCGAGAGGACCCCTATAGCGGCGTCTTTCCCGATGTCGATCTGACGCCCCACGGCGGCGAGGAGGGCGGCGTCTCTCGACGTCACTTCCGTCTGGCCCGTTCGGGAGAGCGTTACACCATCGAAGATCTGAACAGCACCAATTTTACCCTGCTGAACCGCGCCCAGCTTCAGCCCGGCCAACCGATGCCGCTGTCTGACGGTGACGAAATCCGCGCCGGGCGCGTGCGGCTGATCTTCAGGACCGGATAATGCCCGCCGTCTGCCTTGCCTGTGGGAATCCGATTCGGCGCCCGTCGCGATTCTGCCCCCAGTGCGGCCAACCGCTGGACGGGCGCCTATCCCCGGGAACCGAGTTGAACAACGGGGCCTATCGCATCATCCGCTCTTTGACCAAGGGGGGCATGGGCGCCGTGTATCTGGCGGAGGATCGCGGTGCGTTTGACCGGCTCTGCGTCGTCAAGCAGATGCTGCCCTATTACGACCCGACGAACCCGGAAGAGCGCCGGCGAGCCGAGCAGCGCTTCCAGGAGGAAGGGCGTACGTTAGCCTCCCTCAGCCATCCGGGCATCCCCAAGATCTATGCCTTCTTTCGCGAGGGGGGCCGTTATTACCTCGTCATGGAGTACATCCAGGGCGACAATCTGGAGATGTTCATCACCCACCTGGACGAGAACAACCGGCTATGCCCCGGCAAGCGCCTGCCCATGGAAGAGGTGATCCGCCATACCATCGGTGTCTGCC
>JACIWY010000051.1 GCA_014360745.1 Chloroflexota bacterium | reverse complement strand
CTTGGCCTTGAGCATCTCCATGGTCCACTTGATGCTGTCCTGCACCTTTTCCTCGGCAAAGAGCGACTTGGTATACGTCTCGGGATCCAAATAGGAGCTGCCCCAGTTGCAGACCCAAGAGTCGGCCTCCACATGCCCGCCGATGGGGATGGCCGTGCCAAAGTGGCCCTCGCCCTTGAGCTTGACGCAGGCTTCCATGACGCTGACCAAGTCGTCCATCGTCCAATCGTCGGTGAGGTCTTGGCCCGTGGCCTCCTTGATCCAGCCCTTGTTGTAAAAGACCAACAGGTTGGAAAGGCCAGCGGCGCCGCCCAGGCCGCTGAGCTTGCCGTTGGTCCAACGGCGGAACCATTCGATGATGAACCACTTGCTGAGATCTAGGTTGTGCTTCTGCACCAGATCTTCGATCACCAGGAAGGCGCCTCGCCTGGCCAGATAGGGGAAGTAGCGGGTGCTCATGACGGCCAGATCGACCATGGTGCCGGTGATGAGCTGGGTCTCGAGCTTTTTGGGAATATCGCCCCAGGCGGTGTCTTCGCACTCGACCTTGATGCGCCCGCCGCTCTCCTCAGAGTAACGCTTGGCGAACTCGCGGTGATGGTCGCCGGCCTGCCCCTGGCGCGACATGAAACGCAGAGTGATCACCTCCTGGACGGGCTGGGCCGGTTTCTGCGTAGGGGCCGTCTCCGCTTTTGTCTCCGGCTGCGGAACGGGAGTGGGCTGTTTGGGGGCGCAAGCGGCCAAAAAGGCTGAGCCGGCTGCAAACAAACCGCAACGAAGCAACTGTCGGCGCGTTAACCTCAATGTCATGGTTCTCTCTCCTTTTATGCGTACCCTTAGCTACCCAAAACCGCACGTGCTCGATGGGGTAAGATGTTGAATACCTCCTTCAAGACTTGGGACGGCTGCCCTAATCCCCGATCGCAAGATTATTATATTCCATTTTCTGAGAAAGAGATAAATCTTAGATCAAGGGCAACCGCATACTTGGCCAATCTACCCTCCAGAGCGGATCGATGCTATAATGAGAAACGAGCGTTCAAGATGGAAGCGGAGAGATATGCCCAGAACCTATGTGGCCCTCGATCTAGAGTTCACCGGCTTGGACCCCCAACGTGACGAGATCATCGAGATCGGCATGGTCAAGTTCCGGGGAGCGGAGGTGTTGGACACTTTTGCTTCACTGGTCCATGCTCAGCAGCCCCTTTCCTATCGCATCGAACAATTGAGCGGCATCACCCAGGCCGATCTGGAGCGCGCGCCGACGTTGCGCTCTCTCGGCGGCCAGATCCTGGCCTTTGTGCAAAATTACCCCTTGGTCGGGCATAGCGTCGAAATAGACCTCTCTTTTCTGAACCACCAGGGCCTGCGCCTGCAGAATCTATCCATCGATACCTTTGAGCTGGCCAGCATCCTGGTGCCGGAGGTCAAACGCTACAGCCTTGAGGAGTTGGCCCGACATCTGGGCATCGAGGTGCACGAGCATCATCGCGCGCTGGCCGATGCCATAGCCACCAAAGAGCTCTTTTTGGCGCTCATCGAGCGCGCGGCGCGTTGGGATGAGGCGATCCTTAATGAAATCGTGCAATTGGCCGAGAACAGCGATTGGCCGCTGCTAAACGTCTTTCGCGATGTATTGGCAGACAAGGCTCCTAACCTCTCCACGCGCCTGGGCAGATGCCCCACCCCTGTCTCCCTCTCCCTGCCCGAGGAGGATTGGCCTCCGCTGGAACCCACCAAGACGATTACTCCCGTCGATGGGGAGGAATTGGCCAAGATGATCTCGCCGGGGGGCCTGTTCGCCCGTTCCTTCCCCGCTTACGAGCACCGGCCCCAGCAAGTGGAGATGCTCAAGGCGGTATGCGAAGCGATCAATATCCCCTCTCATGCCCTCATCGAAGCCGGGACGGGCGTGGGCAAGTCGTTGGCTTATCTTCTGCCGGCCATCCATTTTGCCACCCAGAATGGCCGCAGGGTTGTCATCTCCTCCAACACCATCAATTTGCAAGATCAACTCTTTAATAAGGACATCCCCGATCTGCAACGCATATTGCCGACCAAGTTTCGCGCCGCGCTGCTCAAAGGGCGCAACAATTACGTGTGTCGTCGCCGCTTGGAAACGCTGCGTCGGGGGCGACGCCTGACCGCCGAGGAGGCACGGGTGCTGGCCAAGGTGATGGCCTGGCTGCCCACTACGCAGAGCGGCGACAAGGCCGAATTGTTGCTCTTCAGCCACGAGGCAGCTGTCTGGGAGCAGATCCAGGCTACTTCCGAGACCTGTTTGGGCGACAACTGCCGCTTTCGCCACGAAGGGCAGTGCTTCTTTTATCGCGCCCGCTCTCGCGCCGAAAGGGCACACATCGTCGTGGTCAACCACGCCTTGTTGCTTTCCGACTTGGTGCTCGAGAACCGCATCCTGCCGGAGTACAGATACCTGATCATCGACGAGGCCCACCATCTGGAAGAGCAGGCCACTTCCCAATTCGGCTTCGAGGCGAGCAGTCAGGACATCTTGGCCTTCTTGAACGGCCTCAGCCACCCGGCGGGGGGGACGCCCGGAGGCGTATTGGCCCAGGTGCCCGGTCTTTTTACCGACTTGGACGAACAACATCCCGCGCGCCGCCGGATCACCGAGCTGCTGGAGGGCATAGCCGCCCAGGTGGACACGGCCGAACGTCGGCTCTATGAGCTGTTCAACACGCTAAGCCGCTTTCTGGCCGAATTCGCCGCCTCCGATCAGAACCAATACGACCAGACTTTCCGCCTAACTAGCGCCCTCTACACCCAGCCAGGCTGGTCGGAAGTCGAAATTGCTTACGACAACCTGGCAGGGCCCCTGCGACAGATTCTCAACGACTTGCAACGCCTCATCGCCGAAGTGGAGCGGCACGAATCGGGCGAAAACCTGGAACGTGACGAGGTGCTGCTGAATCTCCAGACCTACGCCCTTCAGGCGGTAGAGTTGTGCGCCGGCCTGGATCGCGTCTTGCTCGAGCACGATGAGAACGATATCTGCTGGCTCTCGCTCGCCAAACGCACTCAGCAGATCACCCTGCACAGCGCGCCATTGCATGTGGGCCCCATCTTGGCCGAGCAGCTGTTTGCAACCAAGGACACCGTCATCATGACCTCGGCCACCCTGCGCGCTGAGGACAGCTTCCATTACATCAAAGAACGCCTGGGGTTGGAAGATGCCCTGGAAGTAGCCTTGGATTCGCCTTTCGATTACGAGACGGCTGTGCTCCTCTATGTGCCCAAGGACATTCCGGAGCCGAACCAGCCCTATTACCAAAAAACTCTGGAGCGCGCCTTGGTGGAGCTATGCAAGGCCACCGAGGGGCGGGCGCTGATCCTTTTCACCTCCAACAGCCAGCTCTACACCACTTATCACAGCATCCGCGATGCCCTAGACGCGGAGCAGATCATCGTCTTGGCCCAGAACCTCGACGGCTCCCGAAGGCGCCTGCTGTCCAGTTTTCGCACCACGCCCCGCGCCGTGTTGATGGGCACGCGCAGCTTCTGGGAAGGAATCGACGTGGTCGGCGAGGCGCTGAGCTGCCTGGCCATTACCAGGCTGCCCTTTGCCGTGCCCACCGATCCCATCGTCGCCGCCCGCGCCGAGACGTTCCAGGATCCCTTTAACGAATACTATTTGCCCGACGCCATCCTGCGCTTCCGCCAAGGTTTTGGGCGCCTGATCCGCAGCCAAAATGACTATGGCGTCGTCGTGGTGTTGGACAAACGCCTGTTGACCAAATCTTACGGCAAGACCATCCTGCGCTCTCTGCCCCGCTGCACGGCCCGCCAAGGCCCTCTGGAGCGCCTGCCCACCCTGGCCCGGCGCTGGCTCGATCCCGCGAATCGCAATCTCTAGCATCGGAAGTTTCGCCAATCTTACAGGAATTTCATCAAACGGTTGCGCCTGTTCATTTTAGATTCATAAAGACCGACTACAATGATCAGGGTGGAGCATTACCCTGGAGGGGTTTGTGGGGAGCACAGGTCTTACTCGCGCGGTTCAAGCGGATGCTCGTGCGCGCCAAGCTTTCGGGCTGGCGCTCTATTTATCCATCAAGAGGGTGCTCGACGTCCTTATCGCCGGCACGGCGTTAGTGTTGCTGTCACCCCTTTTCCTACTGATCGCCATCGCCATCAAATTGGATTCGCCGGGGCCGGTCATCTTTTGCCAGGGCCGCGTGCGCGGCGAACAGGATCCGCGCGATCCTCACCCCGAACGCAACCTATTCTCCTTCTACAAGTTCCGCTCCATGTATACAGGCTGCGATGCCGCGTTGCACCGCCAATACGTCACCGAATACATCAACGGCAACTGCGAGCACATCAACAATGGCGACAAAGCCCGGCCTCTCTACAAAATGAAGCATGACCCGCGGGTCACCCGCGTGGGGCGCTGGTTGCGCCGCACGAGCCTGGACGAACTGCCGCAACTGTTCAACGTGCTCAAGGGCGACATGAGCCTGGTGGGGCCCCGGCCGGCTTTGCCCTATGAGGTGGAACAATACAGCCCCAGCGACCGCGAACGCCTCGTCCCTCAAGCGGGCCTCACCGGCTTGTGGCAGGTCAGCGGGCGCACCTGTCTCACCTTCCAAGAGATGATCGCGCTCGACATTGAATACAGCCGTCGGCGCTCGCTGTGGCTCGATCTGCAGATCTTGCTCAAAACTCCCAAAGCCATCCTCTCGGCCGATGGGGCTTGGTGAGAGGCTCGCGCCACCGATAGAGCCCAATCCTCCGGCACAAAAAGATTTCGTTCCGGTTGACGGCAAAGCCCTCTTGGATGTACGGTACGGGTAGTTCCCCATGGCCCGTACCGCAAGGGTGATCTCTTGTGCGCAGAGGATACCTATACGCCAGCTTGCTCCTTATCTCGGCGGCCACGCTCATCTTTGAGCTCGCGCTCACGCGCCTCTTCTCCGTCATCGAATGGTATCACTTCGCCTTCTTGAGCGTGAGCGTGGCGCTCTTGGGCTATGGCGCCAGCGGCACGCTGCTGATGTTGCTGCCTGGTCGGCAAAACTGGGGCCGGCTGGCTCCCCTTTTTCCACTCAGCCTGCTTGCCTCCTACCTCATCGTAAACCATGTCCCCTTCGATTCCTATCAGCTCGCCTGGGACCCCCGGCAGATCCTCTATTTGGCAATTCATTACCTAGGGCTGGTTATCCCCTTCGGCCTCGCCGGTCTCTTGATCGCCCATTGGTTGGCCCAATCACCGACACATAGCCATCGCATCTATGCCGCGAATTTGATGGGCTCCGCCCTGGGAGCCGGCAGCCTGCTTTATTTGTTACCCCAATTGGGCGCCGAAGGTGCGGTGATGGCCGCGGCGGCCCTCGCCGCCGGGGGCGCCTGCACGGCCTTGTCGCTACAGCCGCGCGCCAAGGGAAGATGGCTCGGCACAGCGCTTTCGCTCGCCCTGGCCGTGATCTTTGCATGGTCGGCAGCCAAGCCGCCAGCGTGGCTGGCCCCGAACATCTCGCCCTACAAAAGCCTCTGCCAGGCGCTGCGTTCCGCCGGGGCACGCCTGACCTTCCGCGAATGGACGGTCAACGCGCGGATAGACGTCGTCGAGAGCCCACATATCCATTCGGCGCCGGGCCTCAGCCTGAGCTTCAAAGGCCCGCTTCCCCCCCAACACGGGCTGACGATAGACGCAGGCAACCTGTCGCCGATCACCAGGCGCCGCTCCGAGGCGGATGAAGCCCTGCTAAGCTATTTGCCAACGAGCATCCCCTATCGCCTGCGCCCCGGCGCACGCGCCCTGGTGCTCCTGCCCCGTGGTGGATTAGACGTCGCCGTCGCGCTCCGTCACGGCGCCCGTCAGGTCGCGGTCGTCGAGGACAATGCCGCGGTGGCCCGCGTGGTGGGCAGCCTCTATCGGGAATGGAACGGGGGCTTGTATCGAGATGCGCGCGTGACTCTGCACATCCAGGATATGCGCAGTGCCCTGCGGCGGGCCTCTTCCCGCTACACCGTCGTGCTCCTGTCTTTGACCGACAGCTATCAGCCGCTGACGGCCGGTACCTACTCTCTGACCGAAGATTATCGCTACACGGTAGAGGCCATGGAGGCGGCCTTGGGTGCGCTGGAAGAGCGGGGCGTGTTGGTGGTCTCTCGCTGGCTTCAGGATCCCCCCAGCGAGTCCTTGCGCGCTGCGGCCACCATCGTCGCCGCAATGGAGCGACGCGGCATCGAGGATGTCGCCGATCATCTGTTAGCCTATCGGAGCTGGTCGACGATGACCATCCTGGCCAGCCTGACGCCGTTCTCCTCCGACGACATCCGGACTCTGCGCGAGCTCTGCTCCGGCCTAGGGTATGATCTGGTTCACTACCCGGGCATGGCCCGCGAAGAGGCCAACCGCTTCAACCGTTTGCCCGAGCCAGTGTACTATCAAGCCATGGCCGCCCTGTTAAAGGCCCCCGACCGACGAGCGTTTTATCGCCAACAACCGTTCGATATCACCCCGGCTACGGACGACCACCCCTTCTTTGGCCACTATTTTCGCTGGCGCCAACTGCCCCAGATCATCGCCCGCCTGGGGCGAACTTGGGAGCCCTTCGGCGGGAGCGGCTTTTTGCTCATTTTGGCCCTGCTGATCCTGGCGACCCTCGGCGCCACGATGCTGATCGTCCTTCCTTTGTTGGTGGGCAAACGATCGCTAATGGTCTCTCGCCGATACCGTGGGCGCATCCTCATCTATTTCGGCGCGCTGGGGTTCGGGTTTCTGTGCATCGAGATCCCCCTGATGCAACAATTCATCCTCTACCTCGGCCAGCCGGCGCTGTCCTTTATCATCGTGTTGGCTGCCGTGTTGCTCTTTTCCGGTATGGGCAGCCTATTTGCGCTCAATATCGAACTTAGGATTTCCTTGGCCTTATTGGTCATCGCTGCGCTCCTCTATCCTTCCATCCTGGCCACCCTCTTCCATCATACGCTGCACTGGCCCATCGAGGCCCGTGGTGTGGTTGTGTTGGCCTGCCTGCTGCCTTTGGGATTGTTGATGGGGACGCCTTTTGCCGGGGGGCTCCGGCGTATGGAAGAGATAGCCCCCGGCGTGACGCCGTGGGCCTGGGCCATCAACGGCAGCACCTCGGTGATCAGCTCGATCTTGTCCGCCGTATTGGCCCTCAGTGGAGGGTTCCGCCTGGTGTTGATGGTGGCCGCGGCCTGTTACGCCGCGGCGTTGATCGCCATCTGGTCGACTAGTGCTCCCCCGTCAACGGCACAAAAATCACGTCCATGACACGCTCCGAGGTCACCTGATCGCCCTGTTTTTCCAGCCGCCAGAGCACCTGGTAGGAGCCAGGAGGGCCGACGGGGATGACCATGCGTCCACCGTCGGCGAGTTGGTTCACCAAAGGCTGGGGGATATGGTCCGGCGCTGCGGTCACGATGATGGCATCGAAAGGCGCCTTTTCCTCCCAGCCGTAATACCCATCCGCGCAGCGCACGGTAATGTCGCCGTACCCCAAGCTTTTTAGGCGCTCGCGGGCCTGTTCGCAGAGCTGGGGGATGATCTCCATGGTATACACTTCATCCACCAGCTCGGCCAAAACAGCCGCCTGGTAACCGGAACCGGTGCCGATCTCCAGAACCCGATCCCCTTTTTGCAGATGAAGCAATTCGGTCATGACGGCGACGATATAGGGCTGCGAAATCGTCTGCCCGTAGCCGATGGGCAGAGGGTGATCGGCATAAGCCCGGTCGATCTCCTCCGGAGGCACGAAAAGGTGTCGAGGCACCGTTTCCATGGCTTTTAGAACCCCGGGCTCCCGCACCCCTCGCTGCCGAATCTGCGACTGGACCATTGCCTCTCGTCGCTGAACAAAAGGATCGCCCGTCGCTGCCGTCGGCGTCTGCGGCGTGGCGGGCGTTTGCCCAGCCCATAGTATAACCAGGATTCCGCCGAGACATAGGCCGGCCAGGAGCACGGCCAACCACACACGTCCTCGTAGAAGCAACCTCATCGTCACCCCTCCTTCGGACCCCCTTCGTCACCTATTTATGCGTTGCTTCCAACCTTGCGAGCAAATCCTGCGCGCTCAAACCCATGACGCGCGCCATTTCGCGCACGACATCATACTCTGCATCGCCCACTGGCATCACACCCGAAAGGCCGTACAATTCGCGAAGCAGAGCGAGCCCTTCTGGAGAACGGGCCACCTCGATCCACCCGGCACCGAGTATCGCGCGCACATCCGGCTCCAGGTCGTTGCGCCAAACGATCGGATCATTGGGTATAGGCTCGGACAAGCGCAATATCTTGACCTGCCCGACGACATCGGCGTAGCTTGCCAGCAACAAGCCGCGCGCATCCCCGATACGTCCATCGGCTCCCGGCGGGGCCCAAAAAGTGGCCGCGGCATCCACCTCGCCGCGATAGACCGCCAAGACCGCCTGCATATCGCCGCCGACCAGCACCTCCTCCATTGGCCGAACGCCGGCCTCCGCCAGCATAGCCCGAGGAAAGAGATACCCGGTGGGAGAAGCCAGATCGGTAAAGGCCACGACTTTGCCCTCAAGATCTTGCAACGAACGGATCGGCTCCAGGCCGCGCGCCACCCGCGCGGCATCGCTCTGCGCGATCCACTGTGTGCGATAAGAAGGGGAATCGTTGCGCAGAACGCGCAAAAAGGACCGTGCGCCGCAGCGTTCCGCAGCAAGGAGGTAAGCCGGCGTGGCCAGCCAGGCCATGTCGGCTTGCCCCGCACAAAGCCGCTCCACACTGCTCTCATAGCTGGACGGAAAGACGACCTGCACCTCTAAACCCGTCTTTTCTTGCAACAACGCTCCTAGCCCTCGCGCTAACTCCTGCGCTCGAGGATCTTTGCCGCGCTCAACGGCCATGTTCATCACGACAGATCGCCGAGTCCGCGTGGGGCAATTGCGCGTGGGCGCTGCGACGACGACCACCCGCGTGACCTCGCGGGTGACCTCTTGGGTGATGACCGGTCGGGCAAGCGGCTGAGACCTCGGTGGAGGAACCACATACCGGACCGGCAGCGAGAGACATCCGGCAAGGAACAAAACACCCAGCCAAAGCAAAAGGACTCTCAGCTTCTTCCCCGAAAACTTGAGGTTACACCCCATCATCGGTCGCGATCGTTCGCCCATTGCTCAAATGACGAGCATTTCGCAAGTGCTCGCTGCTTACCCCCTGCTGGGAGTTATTTCGGAATGAATAATAACTTGTTCTTTAGGGTATTCAAAAAGAAATAGTCATCGTCGTAGGGGCCGTGGATAAGTGGATGATCGGCGCTCAACCCCTAGGGGTACACCTCCGCGCGTCCGAAGAGCCCATAATTGGGTGTGGATTGCTCACAGGGCCTGTGGATAACTTTGTGGAGGGCAAAGGATAATTTTTTCGGGCTCCGCCGGGGTCTCGCCGAGAAAGGCACAAGATAGAGGGTATCTGGCAACATATATACAAGGGGTAGTGGTTTTGGGTTCCGCCAAATGTGGATAACACGCGCCGCTTTCTCACAGGAAATCCACAGTTTTCCACAAGCAAAGGACGAGTTATCCACAGGGCGATATGGTAATCTCGAACGCCTTGGCACGTTCGAGGTTACCCCTCATAGTATTCGTGCGATGCGGCTTCGCGCGACGCGTTGGTGAGCACGGCGCCGAGCAAGCGGGCATGGACGCGCTGCAAACGCTGGACGGCGGCTTGGGCCTGTTCTCGCTTGGTCTCGCCGGCGGTGACGAGCAAGAGCACGGCGTCTACCCTTGAGGCCAGGATAGCGGCGTCGGTGACGGCCATGACCGGCGGCGCGTCGAAAAGGACGGCGTCGGCATCGGCGCGAAGGGCCTGGATCACTTGCTCCATCCGCTTCGAACTTAATAGATCTGGCGGACGCGCCGGCAAGGGGCCGCTGGTCAGAAGGCGTAGCCCGGCCACCTGCGTCTCTTGAAGTGGGGGATGTTCTATGGCGCCAGCGTCGGCCAACATCGTCGAAAGCCCTACCTCGTTGGGCAGGCCAAATATCTCGTGCAGCGAAGGATGGCGCAGGTCGCTGTCGACCATGATCACCCGCTGCTCCACTTGGGCTAACGTCACGGCCAGGTTGGCCAGAGTGATCGATTTGTTCCCTTCGGGTCCAGGCGAAGCCAGCAAGAGGGTATGCCAGGGGCGATCCAAAGAGGCGAACTGCAAGTTCATGCGCAGCGTGCGATACGCCTCGCTAATGGGCGAAAGAGGCTCGGTAAGGGTGATCAAATCGAGGGCAGGGTACATCTTGCTCCTTTTGGCGCCAGCTTGTTTAGCTCTCGGGAATGGTGCCTACGGTAAGCAGACCGGTGCAACGCTCCAGGTCTTGGCTGTTTTCAATGGTCTCGCTTTCCATCCAGCGCAGGATGAACACGACCAAGACGCCCAGCAAGGCGCCGGCCATCCCGCCAGCGGCCAAATATATTTTGAGCTTGGGGCGATGTAACGTCCCAGGAAGGGCATAGTCGCGGATGGTTAGCTCGACGCGATCGCGCTTGTCCTGTTTGAGCATATAATCGTGAATGCGGGCGACAAATTTTTCTGCTGTCGTCTGGGCGATGGCCTGTGCCAAGGCGGGGTCTGGATCGTCGGCATCGAGACGCAGTAAAAAGTCGGATTCGATGGGCGTCACGCGCAGCTTGCTGCGCAATTGGTCGGAGGTCAAGGGCAGTTCCAGGGCTTCGATGACCTGCAACGCCGTCTCTCGCGAGGTCACGTTCACGGCATAGTTGCGCATCAAACCTTTAATCGTCTGCTGTAGCCCCCAATCCAGGCGGCGCGGGCGCATATTCATATACACGGTGGAACGATAGATAGGCGTTTGCAGTCGGCTGACCAGCAAGGCGACCGCAAAGCCGAAGGCCATCGACAGGATGATGATCCATATCCGCCTGGCAAAAAGGCGATAGTACGCTTGGAACGGCAAACGGTTCCTCCTATTCCTGCGGTGCGGACACTGGTGATGCGGACACCGACGACGCGGTGGCCGATGGCAACACGCCGAGAACCGGCAGTTTGATGTTGCGCTGGATGTCGCGCGGGGTGCGAATGGTGTGCGATTCAATCCATTCGGCGAACAGAACGACTAGGCCACCCACCAACAAGCCTAGAACGGCTCCGGCCAGCAAGTTGATCTGCCATTTGGGTTTATGCAACCGCCCGGGCAGGGCATTGTCGAGGATGGTTACCTGCACTCGGTCGCGCTGATCCTGGTCTAGCATGTAAATGCGGATGTCCTCGACGAACACTTCTGCGGTATGCTGGGCGATATCGCGGGCCAGGAAGGGGTCGTAATCGTCGGCGTCGATTTGGATGAGAAAGTCCGTCTCGATGGGATCAACCGTCAATTTGCTGCGCAACTGCTCCGGCGTAATGTCGAGCTCCAGGTCGTTGATCACCCGCATGGCTACCTCTCGCGAAGTGATGCTGCCGGCATAGTTGCGCATCAACCCTTTAATCGTCTGTTGCAGCGAGAGATCCAAACGGGCCGGCCACACGTTCAAATAGACGGTGGAACGATAAACCGGCGTTTGCAAACGGCTGAAAGCCAGAGCAGAGGCCATGGTGAACACAATAGCCAGGATGATCACCCAACCTCGCCTGATGAGGACTCGTAGGACGTCCTGCGGCTGTATCATCGGGGTCTGTGCGACCTCCTCCCTATCACAGCATGTAGTAGCGCCCGGCGCTCGGCCGGAATGGCCGCCAACGTGTCGAGCCCCAAGGCGGCCACATCTTGGCGGCTACGAATCGTGTCGTCAAAATAGTCGAGCAAAAAGGCCAAGCCCACGCCCGCGATCAGGGCGATCGCGAGGCGCAGCGGCAGGTCAAGCCTTTGCCGAAGCGAACGCCCGACAGGGGCGACGGTCGGAGGGTCGATGAGGCTCACCTTCGCGCTTTCAGTTGAAAGCTGGGCGAAATATGTCGCCCCGCCCTCGCCCAATGCAGCTACCACTGCATTGGCCAGGCTCTCCAGTTCATTTGCGTTGGGCCAGGTCAGGCTTATGGTCAAGATACGATGCAACTTGCCCGCGGAGGTGGAGCCTTGGATAGCGCCGATCAGCGCGTCGCCCCCGCTATCTCCCAGCCCGGCGCGCCGCGCGACGTCCTGGGCGAAAGCTCGGCTCTTGACCACCTCGGCCAGATCGTCGACCAGATATTCGGCTGTGAGCCAGGTGTAATACCGATCGTATGTATAATACACCCCAGCCCCTGTCTCTGGTTCCAGGCCGACTACAAAACGCATATGGGCCGCGTAGTTCGGCGGTGGCTCGTGATATAGCAAAAGGTAACCGGCGAGGACGATGATCAGCAGCGATAACACCAGCCACAGGCGCCGCCTGAGGATTCGCCAGTAACGTCTCAGCTCCATAGGCTCCCCTGGTTCCATCTCTTTTCCCGCCCCTAAGAATACAACGGCGAGGCGGGGAACAAGTTCCCTATCGGGCTGCTGCCAAACAGTTTATGCCAGAGGTGGGGGCCAAGGACAAGGAAGCCGATGATCGCCGCGGCTATGGCGGCGACCAGGATGGCCCCGGCGGCGACATCCTTGGCGCACTTGGCCAAGGGTCGATCCTCTAGGGTAATCAGGTCGACGGTCATCTCGACCACGGTGTTCAACATCTCTCCGGCAAAGACCAATGCGATGGCCACGATGATCAGCGCCCATTCGAGAACCGAAATCCTCAGCCAGAGGCTTAGGGCGAGCACGGCCACGGCAATGGCCAAGTGAATGCGCACGTTGCGCTCTGCTAAAAAGCAATAGCGCAACCCTTCGAAGGCGTAAGCAAAACTGTCGACAAGGCGGCCTCGTGATTGTCGTCTCATGTCGGCTTGACCTGGGGGTTCGTCGCCGCTGCGCCGGCCTGCGCGTTGGGCGCAGCGGCTGAAGTTGCGTTCATGGAAGCGTTCTTACGGTTATTGCGACGGGTCGAGCGCTCGGGATACTGAATGCGCGGGTGAAAAATGCCCTGCAACACGCTGATGAATGCTTCGCGGATGGCATCCAGATCCTTAAGGGTGAGATCGCACTCGTCGAGTTGGCCGCTGATCAAGCGGTCATTGATCACCCGGCGGATAACTCTTTCCATCTCCGCCTGGGTGGAGGGCCGATTGGCGCGCACCCAAGCCTCGATGCTATCGGCCAGCATGACGATAGCCGTCTCTTTGCTTTGCGGCTTGGGTCCGGCATAACGAAAATCGTCCTCGTTGACGTTATCGCTCTCTTGGCTGGCCCGGCGAAAGAAATAGGTGACCAACGTAGTCCCATGGTGTTCGGGGATAAAGGCGCATACCCGATCGGGCAGGCGGTATTTGCGGGCCAGACGCAAGCCGTCTTCCGGATGGGCTAGGATGATCTCAGCGCTGGTGCGAGGGTCCAGTTGGTCATGGGGGTTGTCGCCGTCGCTCTGGTTCTCGCCGAAAAAGTACGGGCGAAGCGTCTTGCCGATATCGTGATAATAAGACCCTACCCGGGCGAGCAGGGCGTCGGCCCCTATCGCCTCGGCCGCCCGCTCGGCCATGTTGCTGAC
>JACIWY010000509.1 GCA_014360745.1 Chloroflexota bacterium | reverse complement strand
GCCTGAGGCAGATCTTGCACCTTCTTCCAACGCTCGCCTTGCAAACGATACCCTGTACCCGGCCCACAGTAATCGTTGGGGTCGTTGATGCCGCTGAGCACGTGGAAACGTTCGTCAAAGATGGCCGCTGGCTGCAAATAATCTCCGAGCACGCGCTGGCGGCCCATCTCCAACAAGCGCTCGGCGATCTCGGAATAGCCGCTTTCGTCCAAGGCACGGATGACGTCCAAAATAGTGCGCGGCCCGGCCAAGAACTCGTCAGCGGCGGCCAGGTCGGCCACCACGTCGCGCGGGGGCATGTCCCGGCTGTCAAAGGCCGTCACCGCCGCCCGCACTTCTTCCTCGGTGATCTCCGGGAACCCCAAACCCTTGTAGACCGCCTGGATGGCCCGCGCGGCGCGTTCGCGCACGGCCAGCACCTCCTCCTCGCGCACCGGATGCAGGCCGGCATCGATCTGCATGTCGCGCTGCACGACGAGATAGTCGTCATACTCGGTGACGTCAAAACAGCCCCCGCCGAACATATTGTCATAGCGCGGCACCGCGCTAAAGCCGGAATGGATGAAATCGGTGCCCGGGATGAACTGACACATCAGCTTGGCCGTCTTGCGAATGTCCGAGTGAGAGGCCAGGGCGTCGTTGCCAGAGGCCACCTCCAGGTTGAGCATCGAGGCCAACAAGTTCTCGGCCAGGATCACGCGCACGCCCCCGGGGAGCGATTCGGGCAGGGCCACGCAACTGATCGAGCCGTTCTGCACCCCTTGGCTGCCCGCTCCACGGGTGACAAGCAGGCACCTGGCCTCCAGGTAGAGCATCGAGCGCCCCTCCGAATGCCCCATGAGCGCCTCGGAACCGGTGCCGGAGGTAAAACGGATCTTGACCCCGCGCGAGGCATAGGCCGAGGCCAGAAAGGCTTTGGACCAAGGGGTGTCGTCGCCATCGATAAAAGCCCCTTCGGTGCCATAGACCGAGAGGGTCTCGGCATAAGAGGTAAGCCCCTTAAAGCCCAGGCGCAGGTTCACCCCTTCTTCCACGGCGCACTGAGTGAGCACGCCCGGCCGCCCCACCTGCGAACCGACGGTGATGGCCAAGGCATTGAGCGGCGCTGAACGGGCGATGCCCACCGTGGTCTCGTTCTCGCTAAAGCCGCGCAACGCGGCCTCGGCGGCGTCGGCGGCGAGCAAGGCGGGGTTCTCGCGTCGGTTGGTGACGTGGGCCTGGTTGGCCGGCGTACGCCGCACGCGCATCTTGGCCAGGGCGACCATCATCTCTAACACGCTCATATGGCGGACGATCTCGCATAGCTTGGCCGCCGTGCAACCGCCGAGGAGGCGCACGAGCTTGGCGCGAGGCACGTTAATATCCACCAGCATACGTGCGATCGTCTCGGAGGGAAGGGTCATGGCCTCAGCGGCGGCTTCCAGATCGAGGGCGTGGTCGGCGATAAAGCGATCGAGCATGTCCATCTCATCGCGGGGCACGCCGTCCATCTCGACGACGCGGCCATCCTGTATGCGCAGGCTGGGCCGAGGGTCGGCGGGGCTATCGGCGACGATCAAGCCCACCTCCGGCCATTCGGTGACAAAGGCTTCCTGATTGATCGGACGTTCATCCAAGTGGGCAAAACGTTTGGATTGACGCATGGGCGATCTCCCATCGACAACGGCATCTCGCAGCGTGAACAAAACAGATTGTAGCATAGGAACCCAAGAGCGACCAACCCCCTCGATTTGCCATCCCCCAGGGGATCGACTATACTGTGGCCACGGCCGGGGCGTAGCGCAGCCCGGTAGCGCGCACGGATCGGGACCGTGAGGTCGGAGGTTCAATTCCTCTCGCCCCGACTGGGGAAACCGGAGGTCACCCTCTAGATGGATGGGTGACCTCCGGTTTTCCGTTTGGCCGCCGATGGCGGGCAAGGCTGCCTGTGCTCCGAGCCTATATACTCGACCATCCCTCTTTCAAAGGGCTCCTTGCCCTATGGCTCTTGGCACCCAATGCCCTACACCTTATAATTAATTGTAAATTGATAACCCTCCTTTATCAGGAGTTTGCAATATTGGGTTGAGGAGACTCGTCGATGAATGCATGCCCATCTATCCTTCAGCGCGATGTGCGCGAGGATAGCCTGCGTTGGTTGCTGCCCGCTTATGTGTTCCTCGGCTCGCTCGTGGCCCTTTTGGATGAGACGACCGCGCCGCCTCCCTCGCTGACCGCGATGGGGATGTCGATCCTATTGCTTAGCGGCATCGCTTGGCTGGTGCGCGCGCGCAACGAGCCTCTGGCGGCCTGGCTACTCGCGCTGGGCTCATTGGCCCTGGTGGTGTTGAGCTGGCTGTGGTTCCCCGACATCGAGGCCCATTCCTTGTTGCTCCTGCCGATCGTGGTTGCGCTGGTTTCGCTGGGCGCCAAGGCGGCCTTGGCGACCGCCGCACCGGCCATGGCCGCGTTGGCCTTCGTCGGCCTGGCGTCTGGCCCCACCGCCGGGCTATGGATCACTGCCGGCTTTGTGTGCTTGGCCACCTTTTGCCTGCTCATGGCCGAGCAGGCCTGGGCAACGATGTTGACCATGCTGTGGCAAAACTATGAACAGGCCTGCCAACATCTGGAGGAGGCGCGCGATCGCCAGGTGCAACTAAAGCAGGCGCTCGAAGACCTGGATCTGGCCAACCGCGAGGTAATCCGCCTGAACGATCTGCTCATCGCCGCCCGCGAGGCGGTCGAGGAGGCGCGCAGGGCCAA
>JACIWY010000508.1 GCA_014360745.1 Chloroflexota bacterium | reverse complement strand
GGCTTGGATGGGGCTATGTGGTGATCTACACCTTGGCGAATTTACTGTGGATTGTGCCGATGATGGTTCTTATTCCCTTTTATTATCGCTCTATCGAGTATGAAATGGGTGAGGAGGAGGTGATCGTACGGCGAGGGATCATCACCAAGACGGAGACGACGGTGCCCTATCGCACGGTGACCAATATCGACATCAAGCGTGGCCCGTTGGATCGTTTGCTGGCGCTCGGCGGGCTCAAGATCCACACCGCTGGATACAGCCAACAGGTAGCCGCCGAGGCGTCTCTATCCGGCCTCAGCGAATATGAGCAGATATACGAGGCGCTGCGCAGCGCCCTGCGTCGCTATCGGGCGCGCACCGGCCAGACGGTAGGAGCCGAGGAAGTGCCGGCGGCGGAAGAGGGCGTCGGAGCCGACGTTCGGCATCTGTTGGCCGATATCTTGCAAGAGTTGCGTGCGCTGCGGCGGGCGTTAGAGGAGCGGGGATAAGTTTGGGGGCGAGGCGATGAGGCTTATCGAAGGCGTTCATTTGGTGGGCAGCGGAGAGATGAGGCTCTCCGAGGCCCATGATGGGCACGTATATCTGCTGGATTGTGGCTCCGAGCTGGCCCTGGTAGATTGTGGCGCGGGCCTGGATATTCGGCCCTTGCTGGCCAACCTGCGCGCCGATGGCTTTGATCCGGTCGACATTGGCTATATCCTGCTGACCCATGCCCATGCCGATCATGCCGGCGGATGTCGGGCGTTGAAAGAGATCGGCGGTGCGGAGGTCCTTTGTAGCGCATACGAGGGCAGGCTCCTGGCCGAGGGAAGTGACGAAGAGCTGGGCTTGAACGTAGCCCGGCGTGCGGGGATCTATCCGCCGGATTATGTGTATCGACATGTGACGCCTGATCGCATTGTGGAGCATGGTCAACTTTTGACGCTCGGCCGGTGCGAGGTTCAGGTGCTCATCGTGCCCGGCCATAGCCCGGCAGCGGCCTGCTTTCTGGTAACTCTGGGGGGTCGTCGTATCTTGTTTTCGGGCGATACGGTGTTCCATCGGGGCACTATCGGCCTGGGGAATTGGGCCGGTTCCTCTTTGGGGGCGTATCGGCGCTTTATCGGCAGGTTATCCGGGCTGGGCGTGGATGTATTGTTGCCCGGCCACTTTATGTGGGCGCTGGCTGGCGGGCAGGAACATCTCGATGCCGCAGTGCGCAATTTGGAAGAAGCCTGGGTACCGCCGGCCTGGCAGCATTATCATCCGCACCGTTAAACAAGAGGCAGGAGGCGCGCATGGCATCGATCCTTGCCGTTGTGGGCAGCGCTCGTCGCGATGGGTACACGGTCCAAGTCTTGGAGGAGATATGTCGGGAGATGGAAAGCAGCGGGGCCGATGTGGAGGTGCTCCATCTTCTCGATTATACCTTTGGGCCTTGTCGCTCATGCTATGAATGCATTCGTATGGCCGAGCATCGCTGTATCCTGGCCGACGATATGGGCCGGCGCGGCGAGGGCAGGTTATGGCGCCGGGTGGAAGGAGCGAACGGCTTGCTTCTGGTCACGCCAGTGCATGGCTGGGCGGCCGATGCGTTGATCCACCTCTTTGTGGAGCGGTTGTATCCCTTTTTATGGAGCGGTGAGTTAAAGGGCATCCCGTTGGCCGCCGTTTCCGTGGCCAGCAATCAGGGGTTCCAACATATGGCCAACGCAATGCTTTGCCAATGGTCGTTCACCATGGGCGCCCGTTGGATCGGGGGGCTGCCTGTGCACATGGCCTTCTGGGAAGAGGTGCGCCCCGAAGCTCGTGACTTGGGCCGGCGGCTGGCCGAGGCAGCGGCAAGCGATGCCCGCGAGGGTCGCCGACCGCTGAGCGATCGAGAATTGTGGCGTTATTATCAAAACACGCCCTGGCCTGTGTTCCCTCGCTATCTGGAGAATCTGACCCGCGGCAGCGGCGACCCGGATCGTTCGATCATCCGCCGGGCGCTGACAGCCGGCACTTTTCGACGTCCGGAGGCTTTGGAGCATCTGCGCCAAGCGGATCATTGGTTTGAGGAGGCAATGGCGCATATGCGGCTGGGCGATCTCGGCCGGGCGTTGGATGCGTTGGTGTGGGCCAGCGCCTATTGGACCCATGCCACCTGGCAGGAGTTCCTCGAAGAGCAGCTGATCAAAGTGCCCCCGCCTGCGGCGTATCGGCCCCTTATGGAGGATAACCCCTCAGCGATGAAAGGAGAAGCATGACCCGCGTATCGATCCGTGAAACCGAGTTTCTCATAGATGAGGTGCCCACCTATCCGGGCCGAACGTTTGAGGGGCACAAGATTCAGGGGCTTCTTTTCAACGTGCGTGCCGTACAGGCCACTTTTGACGACGCGAACCCCAAGACGCGCACATATTGGGCCTATCCCGACACCGGCGTGTGGGATGCCCAGCGCAACACCGACGAGTTCTGCGCCGCCCTGCCGACTTGGAAGGAACATGGGGTGTTGGCCTTTACGGTGAACTTCCAAGGGGGAGGCCCCTTGTACGTGCCCGAGATCTATCAGGCGTACGACAACAACGCTTTTACGCCCCAAGGGGAGCTCAAAGCCGATTACGCCCGGCGCATGGCTCAGGTGCTGGATCGTGCCGATGAGCTGGGCATGGTCGTCATCGTCGGCCTGTTCTATTGGGTGATGCTGAACAAAATGGCCGGCGAAGAGGCGGTTTGGCGCGACGCCGACGAAGCATTGTCATTTCTCGATGAGAGAGGCTATGAGCATG
>JACIWY010000507.1 GCA_014360745.1 Chloroflexota bacterium | reverse complement strand
GAGCGATTTCCACGCTGTCTCGTTGAGCGCCTGCTTTATATTGTGGGTCCTTTATCTGGCGCAACAGGGCCGTTTCCTGCCTTATGCCTTGCTGATCTTTTTGGCATTGATGGCCAAAGAGGATGTGCCCCTGTTGGTCGCCGCCATCGGCGGGCATTTGTTTGTCTGTCGCGGAGAGCGCCGAGTGGGGTTGCTCACCGTTGTCGCCGGGCTGGGATGGTTTGCGCTCTGTATGGGAGTGATCTTGCCTGCCTTTAACGGGCTGGGGGGATCTCCTTTCCTCCCTCGGCTGGCTATCTTTGGCCCCACCGCCGAGGAATCCTTCTACAATGTGCTCCGCCAACCGATGTTGCTCGTTCAGTGGTTGCTCAAGCCGGAGATCGTCGCTTATCTCGGTGGGCTGTTGGCCAGCGCCGGGTTTTTGTCCCTTTTTGCCCCTTCTGTGTTGTTATTGGCCACACCGGCGATCGCCATGAATGTATTCAGCGCCTGGAGCTGGACTTATTCGGGGGGCGATCATTATTCCATCACCATCGTACCTTTTATCATTGTTGCGGCCACTTATGGGCTCAAGAACCTTGCCGAGATTCTTTCCAGGTGGCCGGGGGTGCCTTATAGGAAAGCGGTCATTGGGCTATCGCTGTGGGTGCTGGTCATTGCTGGGTGGCACCATCATCAGATAGGGGTGTCTCCGCTGGCGCAGACTTTTTACCCGCCGCATCCCGGCGATCATCACCGCCTGGGCAAGGCGCTCATGCGCCAGATCCCACCGGAGGCCCCGCTGTCGGCACAGACAAACCTTTATCCGCATCTCTCTCAGCGCGAAAAGGCCTACTTGTACCCGGCGCTGAACGATGCGGAATATGTCTTGTTGGATGTCACCAGCAGCCCCTATCCCCTGACGCCATCCGGTTTGTACCTCAGTGCCCGACAACTTTTGCGTCAAGGCGATTTTGGCCTGCTCGCCGCCGAGGATGGTTATCTACTGCTTCAAAGGGGGCGCTCGCCTTCTTGGAACGAAGCGCTGCCGGCCTCTTTTTATACCTTTGCTCGGGCCGCTGGCCCGCCGGCCTATTCGCTGCGCGCCCGCTTTGGTGATGATCTGGAGTTGGTAGGGTATGGGTATCGCATTTTGAGCGTGGTGCATGCCCAACATCGGCATATGACCTTGTTTACCTATTGGCGTGCACTGCGCCCATTAGAGTTGGACTATCATTTTGCCTTCTTTTTTACTCGCCGGGATGGCGCTATCGCTTTTTGCTATTGTGAAGACACTTCGGCCACCGCCTGGTATCCGCCCTATCGTTGGCGCCCAGGAGAGGTCGTTCGCCTGGAGACGCCCGTCCTCGTCACGAGCAGGCGGGGCGATGCCCTGCTGGCGGTGACACCCCCGGCCCGAGATCCCTGGCAGGTTCGAGATCGGCTGCCTGTGCAGAGGGTGGCCGATGGGCGAGAGGTCGAGATCCTGCAAGAAGGGACGCTGTTGCGCCTTGGGCGTTTCCCATGACATTTGCAGCTTCAGGGAGCAGTTACACGCTTGGTGAGGAGGGAATATTGTGTCGCTAAAACGCGCGCTTGTTGTTGTGGCCAAAGAGCCCGTAGCCGGTCAGACCAAGACTCGCCTGAGCCCGCCCCTTGCGCCGGAGGAGGCAGTTGCGCTCTATCGTTGTTTTTTGCTAGATACCCTTGACCTGATGGCTCGGGTAGAGGGCGTCGATCCGCTGATCGCTTATACGCCGCACACGGCGGAGGGATACTTTCGGCGTCTCGCGCCGGACGGATTCGCCTTGATGCCCCAAGTCGGGGCGAGCCTGGGCCAACGGCTGGATCATGTGCTGACTCGTTGCCTCGAGGGCGGTTACGATCAAGCCGCGGTGATGAACAGCGATGGGCCAACCCTGCCGGTGGAATATCTTGGCCAAGCATTCGAGTATCTGGATGATCCCCACGTCGATGTAGTGCTTGGGCCGAGTGAGGACGGGGGCTATTACCTTATCGCCTTGAAACGGCCCTGCGCGGCGCTGTTCGATGTAGAGATGAGCACCCCCACCGTTTGTCAAGAGACGTTGGCCCTGGCGCATAGCCAGGGTTTGCGTGTAGTTTGCCTTGACTCTTGGTATGATATCGATACGCCAGAAGACCTCGATCGCCTTATTAAGGAACTGTCTCTGCTGCCCTCTTGGGTGGCGGTGCGCACGCGGCGCTTTCTTCGTCGGTTCGATCTTGCTTGGAAAAGCTCCCGTGGCCTTGGTTTCCCATCCCGTTAGATTGGGGATGTGGTGGTGTTCCAACTATTCTCCAACGCTGACTCTCTTGCTCTCCCATGAAATCAAACGAGATCCGCCTGCTGCTCACGCAGCATTGATTTATAATGGATACAAGAGTGGCAAATTTTTCATGTGCGGAGGTGCAAAATGGCAGAGGTCAAATGTCCCGAGTGCGGAGGCACGATTAGCTCTTCGACAGAACAAGATCTGGTGAACAAGTTCCGGCAACACGCCAAGGAACATCATGGCATGGAAGTGTCCGAAGAGCAGGTAAAGCATATGATGCAAAAACAAAATAAATGAATCCATTGTAGAATACACCCTGTCGATAGAGGACAAGAGCTCTATCGGCAGGGTGTATTTATACGGGAAGGCGGTAGAGGTGAATGGATCGTCAAAAGTATGATGTCATCGTCATAGGTTCAGGGAGCGGGCTGGAGATTGTGGATGCCGCACTGGCTCAGGGGTTGCATGTAGCTCTCG
>JACIWY010000506.1 GCA_014360745.1 Chloroflexota bacterium | reverse complement strand
CCGTAAACGGGGATAACCGCACCCCGAGGATGTTGTAAACGGTTATTGGGCGAGGACACCCCAAAACGCCGGCGTCGGTGTCCCCGCCCAATAAACACTCCACGAGATTCTGGCAAACGATGTTCTAGCGACCGAGGCGGGCCAGTTCATCGGCCACGACCGAATCATCGAGCTTCTTAAAGAGTGGCTCAGGGCGGCGCAGGCGTTGGCCGGCGGGAAGCTGGCTGGGCACCCAAAGGTCCCCTTCCCAATCATAGCGGTAGGTGAGGGCACGATGTTTATGGCTGTTCTCCTGATACTCGCACACCTCTTGAGTGCCCAAGATGTCGCTCTCATAACCAAGATACTCGTGCAAGCGCTGCGATGAGAAGGGCAAGAAAGGAGCGAACAAGATTTTGAGCGAGTCGATCACCCGCAGGGCCACATACGTAGCCGTGGCCGAACGCTGACGATCGCTTTTGAGCGTCTTCCAAGGAGCTGCGGCGTCCAGGTAGCGGTTGGCCTCGCGGGCGACGGCCATGACATCGCCGAGAGCAGCGCGAAATTGGCAGGCGTTCAGGCGCTCGCCGATGGGCTCAAAGGCAGCCTCGACCTTCTGGAGGATATCCAGATCGATGTCAAGAAGCTCGCCGGGCGCTGGCACGACGCCGTCGAAATTGCGAAAAGCAAAGGTAAGCATACGATGGGCCAGGTTGCCCCATGTGCCCACTAGCTCGTTGTTGTTGCGATCGACAAATTCTTGCCAAGAAAAGTCGGCATCGGAAGATTCCGGTGCCTGGATGGTCAGGTAATAGCGCAAGGGCGCCGGATCATGGCGCGAAAGGTAGTCGGGTATCCACACGGCCCAACGACGGCTGGAGGAAAACTTTTGGCCCTCCAGAGTCAGATACTCGTTGGCCGGGACATCGTAGGGCAACTGCAGCCCCCCATAGCCCATGAGCATGGCCGGCCAGATGAGGGTGTGGAAAAAGATGTTGTCCTTGCCGATAAAGTTGTACATACGGCAAGGGGCATCGGCGTCCCACCATTCATGCCAAGCCTCGGGCATGCCTCGATTGCGGGCCCACTCGATGGCGGCGGAAAGATAGCCAATGACGGCATCGAACCAAACATAGATGCGTTTGTCGGAATAGCCGCTCACAGGCACAGGAATACCCCAATCGATATCGCGGGTGATGGCCCGGGGGCGCAAGCCCTCGTTGAGCAGGTTCAGGGTAAAGTTGAGCACATTGGGGCGCCAATACGTCTTGTCGGCCAGCCACTTTTTGAGCGGCTCGGTGAACTGGGGTAGATCCAGGAAAAAGTGCTCGGTTTCACGCACTTCCGGCTGATGGCCACAGAATTTGCAACGTGGCTCGATGAGCTCCAAGACATCCAGGGGCTTGCCGCAGCGATCACACTGGTCGCCGCGGGCGTCGCCATAGCCGCAGAAGGGGCAAGTGCCCTCTACATAGCGATCGGGAAGAAAGCGACGATCGATGAGACAATAGAGCGCACGCATCGATTGGGTAAAAACATAGCCCTTTTCCAACAACCGAGTGAACATATCGGTGGTGATCGTCCAATGGTTTTCGGTGTTGGTATGAGTAAAGAGATCAAAAGAGATGCCCAATTGGACGAAGGACTCGAGGAAGCTATTGTGATAGCGCTCGATAACCTCTTCCGGCGAGATGCCCTCCTGCTCGGCAGTGATGGTGATAGGGGTGCCATGAGTATCGGAGCCGGAGACCATGAGCACATCGTTACCGCGCAAACGATGGTAGCGGGCAAAGATGTCGGGCGGCAGATAGGCGCCGGCGAACTGCCCTAAATGGAGGTGAGAGTTGGCATAGGGCCAGGCAACACCAACCAGGATTTTTTCGTTCATGCTGCTCCTTTAGGATTGCCGATGAGACCTCGGCGGGTGTGTTCGATCAAAGGCGAAAAACACGCAAAAGGGACAAGAACCGGGGGTTGGTGTTTATTCGTGAGGGGCAAGGCGCCCCATGTGGCCCTTGGCGGCTGAAGCACGACGAAGCGCCTCGGGAAACCCACGTGGATAGAGAGGCCGATCGATACATAGCGCTCGTCGTCCGTCGTTCATGGTATACGCTCGCGAAACTGATCTCATCACAATGCCTGTATATTACGTCGGATGGACGAGTGCGTCAAGTGTCCGCAGTGGGCGCCCGCCGCGGCCACGCTGCATAAGAAGCTCGCGTTCGGACAGGGGGCGCGGACGTCATCTCCCGCGCTCCTTCCACGACGAGCGGGTTATGAACCATAGATTTGGTGCCAAGGCATAGGATAAGTGCGCTCCCAGCCCACGCGACCAAAATCGGGGCTGCTGGAATAGCTGAAGGTGTAAACACGCTGGGGCCAAAACGCCTCGTCCATATAGCGCATGATCTCAGCGGTGAGCGTCGCGTCTAAACGACGGTAAAGATCGGCGCAGACAGGATCTTGGGCACGGTTGTGTTGCTCGGTCGGGTCGTCGCGCAGGTTAAAGAGATGCGCACCGCCGCCAGCATACTTGACCAGCTTCCACTCGCCTTCGAGGAGCATCCAGCCGTTGCGGAGCGCGCCGATGATGCGCTCTTGTCGGGCCTCTTGAAGGCCGAGGCCGGGGAGGGGTAACGAGTCCATATAAGGAGGAACCTCGCAGCCGGCCAATTGCAAGATGGTGGCGGTGACATCGTTAAGCGTGACGAGCTCCTGTGACTTGAGGCCGCCGCCCAGATCTGGGTGGCGCACGATGAGCGGAATGTGGCAAGCGGCCT
>JACIWY010000505.1 GCA_014360745.1 Chloroflexota bacterium | reverse complement strand
CGGCCGGTGCAGATCCGTCACGCACGACTGTTAGCGCCGCCCGACGGCAGTTATCGAGGCGCCGGGGATCTTGTACCTATCGTGGGCACGGCCAGCGTGGCCGGGCCGATGCAATACCTTGTAGAAATAGGCCGGGGCGCCCTACCAGAGAGTTGGAGCCCCTTGATCAGCGGGACGCAACCTATCGTAGAGGGCATATTAGCCGTGTGGGACACGGCCTCGATCCAGAACGCGGGTGAATACACGCTTCGCCTCCGCCTCTCGGCGCCGAGCTATGCGGGAGAGGATAGACGGCATGTGTATCTCGATCCCGATTACAGGGTCGGCTGGCCACAGCGCGTTCGTAGCCGGATATCGAACGAATCCTTGGCTATCGGGGACATAAATGGCGATGGGCAGGCCGAGATTGTGGCCGGCGAGGGCCTGCGCACCTGCGGCGGCGCGTTGGAAGGCGGGCGTTGCGGTCGCTACGGCATGCTCCTCTATGCTTGGCGGGCGGACGGGCGCCCATTATCCGGTTGGCCGGTATCTCCTGGCTCGGACAATTGGCTCACTTCGCCTGCTTTGGCAGACCTGAATGGAGATGGCGTGGACGATGTGGTGGTAGGCTCGGTGGACGGTCGGGTATATGCCTACGACGGTCAAGGGCGCGCCTTGCCAGGTTGGCCTCGACAGGCGACGGCCCCGTCTTATCCACAGCATGGCCCGGCGCAGGTGCGGGCAGCTCCGGCTTGTGCAGACCTGGACGCCGATGGCAAAATGGACGTGGTCGTCGCCACTACGATGGGCCAAGTCTATGCCTGGAGCGGCACAGGCGCCCTTTTGGCCGGTTGGCCGCAGAATCTGACAGACGGCATAGCCCCATCGCCGGCGTCGATCGCTGCTGAGGGCCAGAGCCCAGCCCTTATGGATGTGGACGGCGACGGCTCGATCGATGTGTTTGTCGTCGACTCGGCCGGCAACGCTGCGCTATGGCACGCGGACGGCAGGCCTTTCCCCGGCTGGCCCAAACGCGCCCCAAGCGGATTCTGGGCGGCGCCCGTTATCGGCGATTTGGATTTCGACGGTCAACGGGAATTGCTTGCCCTGTCAGAGGCGGGCGTACGCTTGTGGCGTGTGGATGGCTCCGATGTCACCGGCGCGGCTTGGGGCCAAGTGCCGGGATCGCTCGGTTCCTCTCCGGCAGTGGCAGACCTGGACGGCGACCGACGAGCGGATATTGCTTATGTGGATCTGACGGGGCATTTGCAGATGCGCCGTTCGAACGGGGAGGCATTGTCTTCTTCCCCTCCGTCTTATATAGGGAATAGCTCAAGCTCGCCTATCGCTATCGATCTGGACGGCGATGGCGACTTGGAAGTGTTGTTGGCCGGCCATGACGACGATGGCCAGATTTACGCTTTTCATCACCATGGCGATCCGGTATCGGGGTGGCCTCGCCCGGTACCGATTCGAGAGCGGGTGAACGGCATCCCTTTGTATCCCTTCTATTGGCCTCGACGTTGTGGCCTGAGCGCGGCGGATTTGGACGTTGACGGACGAGCGGAGCTGGCCCTAGGGATTGAGGGCTATGTGCTTATATGGGATTCGTTCGGGCGGCAGAGCGATAGTTGGCCCACCTTTCGAGGAGATATGCGGCGTAGTGGGGCCAAGGTGTGGACAGGTTGGCAGTGTCATCTGCCCTTACTTCAAAATGTCCCAGTGACATTGGGGGCATTCCAGGAAAACCAGGGTTCATCTCTCAAGAAAGGATAAAAAGATGTCCAAGATAGCTGTATCAGGCAAAGGGGGTGTCGGCAAGACGATGTTCAGTAGCATCGTCGCTTATCTGTTAGTTGATGCAGGGCAGACGGTGTATGCCATCGACGCGGATCCCAATGCGACATTGGCCCAGGCCTTGGGCTTTCCGCTGGATTTGGCGCGCCAAGTGGTACCCATTGTAGAGATGGAGGATCTGATTCAGGAACGCACCGGAGCGCGACCTGGGGAATACGGTGGCTATTTTCGGCTTAATCCACGAGTTGACGATATCCCGGCGCGTTTTTCGGTGACGTATCGCGGCGTGCATTTGATGCAAATGGGCAACATTCGTGGAGCCGGAGCAGGGTGTGCCTGCCCGGAAAACACGATGTTGCGCGCTTTGATAACCCACCTTTTGCTTCGCGAGCGCGAAACCGTACTTATGGATATGGTAGCCGGGTTAGAACACCTGGGCCGTGGCACCGCGGCAGCTGTGGACATTATGTTCGTGGTCGTCGAGCCGGGCCGACGCAGCCTGGATGTGGCCCGAGACATTGCCACGTTGGCCAAGGATCTGGGCATTCCCAAGGTGTGGATCATCGCCAACAAGGTGCGAGACGAGCGAGATCAGCAATTTATTGCCGATAATCTGGGGGAGGATGCCCTGGAAATCGCCGGCTGGTTGCCCTTTGACGAAGCTGCCATCGAAGCGGATATGACAGGTCGCGCCGTGTACGATATGGCGCCGGCGCTCGTAGCCGCCGTGCGCGATGTGCTGGTGCGAGCAAACCTTATCGATCATTAGCAGCTATTTTGCCGACCGCACAGCCACACTCATGCCGGGGAGACGAAATAGCTGCTTTTTGTCGCCCCGAATCGCCATGTTATAATTTCAAGCTACAAATTATCTTTTATAAGGCGGCATCTTGTGCCGCGCTACTTTTGTATCAAGAGGTTACCTTGGACACATCTCAGCCTTTGCGTGCTCGAGCGTCGGGCATCGGCAGGATGCATATCGCCG
>JACIWY010000504.1 GCA_014360745.1 Chloroflexota bacterium | reverse complement strand
ACGCTGAGGAGCCCCCTGCCGATACCTCAGAAGCAAAGTAGCCCCCTGGGAAATAGCGGCGAACAGAACAGAGGAGCTGCTTCCTTTTCCTCTTCGTGCCTCTTGTGTTAAGCTTGCCCCACATCTATTCCATGGCGACCTCATTTGTCCGGAGACTCGATATGGCTCAGCTTCGACCCAACATTCTGCTTATCCTAAGCGACCAACATCGCTACGATTGCACCGGGCCCGCCGGGCATCCGCTTTTGCACACGCCGGCCCTCGATCGCCTAGCCCGGGAAGGGGTTTGGTTCGGCTACGCTTTTACGCCCTGCCCTATCTGTTCTCCGGCAAGGCAGTCGCTGCTCAGCGGCACCTGGCCGCAAGACCATGGAGGGCTCTGGAATTACGGCTTGGGCTTGCCTATCACTCTCTTTGAGCGCCCCACTTGGACGGAGGCGCTATCCCAAGCAGGCTACCAATTGGGCTATGTCGGCAAATGGGGCGTGCACCCCTCCCGTTCCCCGTTAGCGTTTGGTTTTCATGAATATAGGGGAATTCACGAGTACGAGGCCTGGCGCGCCGCCCAGCGCCTACCCCCGCATCAGCAAGACGCCGATCGGCTCTCTCTCCTACAAGGCAAGCCGGCAGCGCGCTGGTTCGGTGGCGTTGATCCGATCGATATCTCGCAAACGCGCACTCATTGGTGCGCCGCCCGTGCCATCGAGCTGATGCGCCGCTACGCCGCCCTCGGCCGGCCCTGGCACATTCGCCTGGACTTTGCCGAGCCCCATCTCCCTCCTTTTCCCGCCGAGCCGTTCGCTTCCCTCTACCCAGCGGGCGAGATCCCGCCTTGGGGCAGCTTCGCTGAGACATTCGCCAACAAGCCGGCCATTCAGCGTCAACAACTGGCCAATTGGGGCATCGCCGAGCTCACCTGGGACGAATGGTCGCATTACCTAGCCCGCTATCTGGGGATGATCAGCCAGATCGACGATGCCATCGGCCTGGTGCTCGATGCCCTCGACGAGTTGGGGCTGGCCGAGCATACGGTGGTCATCTATAGCAGCGATCACGGCGACAACGCCGGTGGGCATCGCCTTATCGATAAACATTATGTCATGTATGAAGATGTCGTGCGCGTCCCTTTGGTCATGCGCTGGCCCGGCCACATCGTGGCCGATCTTTACTGCGAGGCCTTTGTCCTCCATGCTTTGGATCTGGCCGCCACCGCCTGCGAGGCCGCGGGCTTGCCCATCCCCGCCCACTACGCCGGGCGCTCTCTCTTGCCCTTAGCAGGCGGCGGGCTGCCCCCCGATTGGCGCCAGGAGGCCGTTTCCGTCTACTATGGCGCCCAATTCGGTCTTTATACCCAGCGCATGCTGCGCGACGCACGATACAAATATGTGTGGAACCATACCGATGTGGACGAGCTTTATGACCTATCCCTCGACCCCTGGGAGCTGCATAATCTCATCGACCATCCCGCCTATCGCGAGGTGCTGGCCGACATGCGTCATCGCCTTTGGTCCCACCTCGAAGCCATGAACGACGCCTTGGTGCGCAACGAGTGGATGCGGCAGCATCTTGACCATGGCTAAGGCGACAAAAAGGTAGAAGAGCAGAACAAACCCATACTCGCCAGAGTTGGAACGCCGAAGCCCTCGTCAAGTCGGCGGGGTCCGAGTACACACCCCGGTTTTTGCTTGCCATCGCCTGACGAGAATTCGTTGTGCTGGACAAGCGCGCAACGCTGCATTATGCTTAAAGGGCCACATGGGGCGCCTGCGCATCGTCCCAACATCATTTTGGAAACAAGATTAGGAGGACATGATGGGTAAGTTAGACGGCAAAGTAGCCATAGTCACCGGCGGTGGCAGCGGCATCGGCAAGGGAATCGCCAAAGCGTTCGCCCAAGAGGGGTGTGCGGTGGTCATTGCCGGGCGTACCGCCTCGCGTTTGGAGGCCACGGCGGCAGAACTGCGCCAGACCGGAGCGGAGATCATGGCCGTGCCAACCGATGTGGCCAAGGAAGACCAAGTGCTCAACTTGTTCCAAAAGACGATGGAGCGCTTCGGCCGGCTGGACATCCTGGTGAACGCCACGGGCGCGTTCGACGGTGGCCGCCCGGACGAGATTTCCTACGAAGCCTGGCTCAAGGTGGTAGACGCCAACCTGAACGGGCCCTTTTTGTGCAGCCGCGAAGCCTTTCGCATCATGATGAAATCGGGCGGGGGCCATATCCTGAATATCGGCAGCATCTCGGCGCAGATGCCGCGTGAGAACTCGGCCCCCTATTCCAGCACCAAGTTCGGCATCCAGGGGTTGACCCATTCCTTCGCCTTGGATGGGCGCCCTTATGGCATCGCCTGTTCCATTCTGCACCCCGGCAATGTCATGGTGGAGCGCCGCGCCGGCGTGCAGGAACCGATGATGACCGTCGAGGAGATGGGGCTGGTGGCGCTGACCATGGTCACCATGCCCAAAGGCACCAACTTTTACGAGGCCATCGTCTTGCCGATCGACCAGCCCTATTTGGGTCGCGGCTGAAGGCCCCCGGGGGACGAGGCTTTCTCGTCCCCAAGCTTCCGGTCGGCGAATTGCCGGCATCGCGACGCATCCCATAATATCGAGCATACCCAGCCATTGCACCTGGCATTTCACATCCCATAGGATGGAATAGATCTGACAAATGTCCTAAAGGAGGGGTTCAGTTGGCCAAGCTGCCCAATATCCTACACTTGGGGATCGACTCGTTGCGAGCCGATCACATGTCTTGTTACGGTTACGAAC
>JACIWY010000503.1 GCA_014360745.1 Chloroflexota bacterium | reverse complement strand
CGCTTTAGCTCTAAGGGCAGAGAGAAGGCGCGTCTACCAGGAGTTGGACGTCGTCGATGTACATCGTGGTCAGGCCGCCCCAGCCGGTGTTATGCACGCCAAAATGGAATTTGATCGTGCGCCCGGCGTAACGGGTCACATCGAATTCGAACTTTGCCCATGAAGGCGAATTCGTGGCTTCCCACATCAGTGTATCGATCCAGTTACCACTGGCATCCAGGATGAGCAGATACTGGGCGTCATAGTTCAGATTCTCTAAGGAACTCAGCTCCGTCGCCACCCGCGGGAACGGGGTGGGGATCGGGCCAGCATCGCCGCTAAGCCTGTAGGCCCAGTAGATGAGCCTGGCGCTGCGCGTATCGACAGGGATATACACCGTCTGGTTGGCATCGGAATAGCTCTTGGTGTTGATGCCTCCAGGAGGAATGCCTAACCTCAATGACCACACACCGCCATGCGCCTGGGCGGTGCTAAAGCCCGCCGAGTAGGCGGTGACGGGAATGTGCCAACCGCCCCAGCCCTCGAAATCGCCGTTATAGATCAAGTCGGGCACTGGCGTGCAGACCGCCGAAGGGGTCGCCGTCGGCGTCCGCGTGCGTGTGGCGGTGGGCGTCACCGAGCGCGTCCCTGTAGGCGTCGGCGTCACACCCCCGCACAACGAAGGCGCCTGGACAATCAGCGAGACCTCGTCGAGATACATGCCCGTGACCCCGTTCACGCCGTTGTTATAGGCGCCAAAGTGGAGCTTGATCGTCCGCCCGGCATAGCCGAGGAGATCGAATTGCCAGAACTGGTCGCTGCGGGCATCGCTGGCTTGCCAGAGGAGCGTATCGATCCAATTGCCGTATTGGTCGAGCAACAACACATACTGGACGTCGTAGGTCAAATAATCGGCCATCATCGGCGCGGCCTGGGTGCGCGGCAATGGCGTCGGAATGGGCCCGGGCTCGGCGCTCCAGGGATAGATATGGAAGCTGAGCTGCGCGCTGGTGGCGTCGGCCGGGATGGTCACTTGCTGGTTTACGGCCGAATAGCTGTAGACATCGTTCACATTGTTTTCGATGCCCAGGCGCATAGAACGCAAGCCGCTGTAAGCAGCGCTTGAGGTATAGCCCGCCGTATAGTTGGTGACAGGGATGTTCCAGGCCTCGTCCGTCTCAAAGCCACCGTTGACGACCAAGTCGCGGGTGCATGCGCCTGATATGCCGGCGAACATCTTGAAGATCAGCGGCAGGAACATCTTGGCCGCGGGCACCACGGTGGGCGGATAGGGATAGCCGCCGGTCGCGGTTAACGTGGGTGTGGGCAGGGTACCCGTCGGCGTCGGCGCAGCGGTGGGCGGCGTGCCGGTGGAGGTCGGCGTGGCCGTCGACGTCGATGTGGCCGTAGCCGTGGCTGTCGCCGTGGAGGTCGGCGTGGGTGTGTCGGTGACGCCGGGGTAGGGGCTCTGTAGCAAGGAAACCCCCTCCGGCTTGGCCCCCACGCCTTCGCCCCTCGGCCCCGGGCCTGCCCATACGGGGATATCCGGCATATCGGCCAGGCCGGCAAAAGGCATCAGCAAAAGGCCAATACATAGCAGATAAGCAAACGCCAATAAAGCTCGACGCTTCATAGATACCCTCCTTGATATGTAGAGCAGGCTCTGGCTTCAAAACGTGATCTATGCTATTTAGAACATCTTTATATGGCCAAAGCCAAGCATACTCATAATTGTCCACCGAGATGGAAAAGAAGCTGCTCAAAATACCAGACCGGCCCATGTGTCTTTCTCTTGATGTGACGCCAAGAGTGCTCAAAAGATACGGTTTTGGCCCCATTTTTGCGAACCATTAAGCCAATTCTTACGCAACACGGATGAATGTCGCGCGTATTGTGTGTGGAATGCACACAGGAGGAGATGGCATGGCTTTAGAAGCCCAAAGCACCCATGAGCATCTGGAGAGCTTTGAGGAAGGGGGTTCGGTGGATACAAACGAACGATTGCTGGCCGGGCTCTCTTATGTCAGCCAGATCATTCTCCCGGCCTTGTTGCCGGTGATCTTGTTGCTGAGCCCAGAGACGCGCACCAAGCCTTTTTTGCGCTATCACGCTGTGCAGAGCCTGGCGATCCTTGCGCTGGCGATTGTCTATTTTTTGGCAGCGACGGCGGTCTATATCTTGGGCAGCGCCACAGAGAGCTGCCTGGCTTGCGTGCTGTGGGTTCTCTTTTTCGTACCGGCAGGGGTTCTGCTTTACGCAGGATGGGGCGCCTTTCGCGGCCGCTATGTCCGGATATGTTGGCTAACTCGCTTCTTGGAGGAGAATCGCTGGCTATAGGGCCACCCTCAAAGCCGTTGCACAGACTTGCGCCTGCGTTACTCTGCGCCTTCTCGATAGCCAAGAGCGCGCAGCGGCCAACCCAACGCCCCGAGGCGCAAGCGCCAACGATGATGGCAAGTCGTTGGCTTGGCTCTCACAAGGGCGCCAACTCGGGGCCGTTCGGTGTGTCGCGCACCTGCCAGCCCAGCTCTTTGATGCGCTCGCGTAGCCGATCGCCCGTCGCCCAATCGCGCTGAGCGCGCGCGGCCTCTCGCTGCCGCACCAATTCGAGCACCTCCGCCGAGGGTTCGGGGATGCGGCGGCGCTCCTGTTCGGCGGCCAAAGCGCGGCTCCATACCTCCTCTGCAATTCCTTCGCCGGGTTCCGGCATTCGACAAGGGCCCAACTCCTCCATGGAAAAAACCCGGCCGCTCTCAAAGCGGCTCTCTCGGCGTGTGGACACCTCCAAAAGTGTCACACCGCCGAG
>JACIWY010000502.1 GCA_014360745.1 Chloroflexota bacterium | reverse complement strand
GCGATGCCGACGAGCAAAGGTTTGGTTGAGATTGACATGGCCGAGCTGCCCACCTCTTTCCCGGCGATTTTTCAAAAATCAGCCGCAACTTTTCCCATCTTTAGGCGTCCTAAAGTGATAGAACGCATAGATGTTTGTTGAAGTGCCCGTCCTGGGATCTCGTCGTGAACCGAGCGGTGCCCTCCGGCGTCGTTCCCCTGCGCCGGATAGACATCTCGCATCGCGACAGATCTAGGGCCGCTCCCTCTCCTCGCGACCCCTTGGGGTCTGCGGGGTGCGATCCCTCTCGACAGGTCGGGCAAGCGCGGCACTCCAGAAGCATAGGGTGTTCAGACAGTGCACAGCGCGCATTCGATGGTGGCTCGGCGTCCGGGGGGAGCGCCGAGCCACCGCACTGCCCGCTTTACAGCCCTTGGCCGGAACATAATTTAACAACCGGACGGATCCAAGCTCGCCCTTCGGCAGCCGACCGGGTTTGTAGCGATTGCCGGATGTCGTTGTTCATAATTGCCCCAGGTGCTATACTCCGAACATGGCCAAAACTTGGGAGGCTGCTATGCTGCAACGGATCACGGGCTTGGTGCTGGCGATGTCCTTGTTGACCACAGGCTGTGGATCGTCGGTCTCTACGACGTTGCCGCCGACATCGCCTCCTCAAAGGATCAGCGCTGTTTCTACCCCCTCCGGGATGACGGCTACCCCTGTCGCGTCGCCCACCTTCACCGCAACGCCGCCCCCCCTCCCACCCACGGCCACCCCGACGCCGGTGCCGCCGAAGGCTTGGGTCGATCCTGCGCTTCCGGCCGATATCCGCGCCATTGTAGAAGGGGCTTTGGACAAGCTGAACGTGCTCTATACCCACACAGCCGACGATGCCGACCTGCGCGTAGCGCCCAACTTGCAGCATGTCCTCTTTCAGCGCATTTATGCCCTGGTCGTGCCTTTTCCCACCTTGACCGACGAGGTAACCTGGGCAGAGGTACGCCGCTTTTGGGCCGGCGAGCCGGGCGCGCTCTCTGCCATCTCTCGCGACGCCCAATCACCAACCCTTTATATCACCGCCGAGACATTGGCCATGGTGCAGGTGCTTTTGGGCGAGCCCGCGCCGGGCGCGCCTATCCAGATCGTGTCGCCCGCAGCGCTCTTGGAGGCGGCTTGGGCAGCGCGCCCCCACGCTTGGTCCATCGTGCCCTTTGACCAACTGGTGCCCAAGTGGAAAGTGCTGCGCATCGACGGAATAAACGTGTTGGAACGCGGGCTCCAAGTGTATCCGTTGGCGGTCAGCATCGGCGTCGAGGGCCCGGCCGCGGGCAAGCTGCTCTCTGCGCTCGTCCCCGACGGCCGGCCGCTCACCAACCGCGATGAGACCAAGCTGACCAGTCTCATCATGACCGGCGTCACCGCCCTGGTGCGGGCCACGGCCTATGAAATGGAACAGCGCGGCGTCCTCTACCCGGCGGAGCATGTCGGGGCGCTGTTGCGCAGCGCCGACATCACCCACATCAGCAACGAGATCCCGTTCGCCAGCAATTGCCCTCCGCCGGATCGTGCCCAGCAATCGCTCGTCTTTTGCAGCGATCCCAAGTACATCGAACTGCTGCGCGCTGTGGGCACCGATCTCGTCGAATTGACCGGCAACCATTTTCAAGATTACGGCTCCGAGGCCACGTTAATGACCTTGGAGATATACGCCCAAGAGGGTTGGCCCCACTATGGCGGGGGTGCCGACCTCGAGGATGCCCGACGTCCCATCACCCTGACGCACAACGGCAACCGCCTCTCCTTCATCGGCTGCAATCCGGTAGGCCCGGCCTACGCCTGGGCCACCAAAGACCGCCCTGGAGCCGCGCCCTGCGATTTCGAGTACATGCACGGCGAGCTCCAACTATTGGCCAAGGAAGTGGATGTGCCCATCGTCACCTGGCAATATTGGGAGCATTACCAGTATCCGGCGACGCCGCAACAGGAGCTTGACTTTCGCGGCATGGTCGATGCCGGCGCTAAAATCGTCTCCGGCAGCCAGGCACATCATCCCCAAGCCATCGAATTCTACAAGGATGGCTTTATCCACTACGGCCTGGGCAACCTCTTTTTCGATCAGATGTGGTCCCTGGGCACCCGCCAGGAGATGATCGACCGCCATATCCTTTACGATGGGCGACATATCTCCACCGAGCTGTTTACCTATATGCTCGAAAATTTCGCCCAGCCGCGGCCCATGACAACGGAGGAGCGCGAACAGCTCCTCACAGCCGTCTTTGAGGCCAGCGGCTGGTAGGAATTCGCCAGCCCTTCGAGCTCAATCCTCTTTGAGCACCGCTTTCCAGAACCGACGTCGGTCGGAGCGATCCTCAAAGGGGGTGCAACCCGGTTTATCATGATAGGCGGCAAAGGCGGCCGGAATTTCGCCGCCCGCGTCGTCGATGGCCAAGTGGCGCAGCTCGGCGCACACTTGGGGCTTGTCTGCGGCCAGCGAGTGCTCGAGCTGGGGGTCCTCCCGGACGGCATAGAGCAGTTCGCCCTCGCCCCAGATGTTGGCGTTATACCACCACTCATCGCTGATCACCGTCACCAGCGGCCCCCAGCCGACGGTCACATACTCGCGCCCTTCATGCCGCCCGGCCAGCACCCGAGGCCATAGATCGATCCCATCCAGCGGCATCGGCGGCTCGACCCCGATAAGCCCATAGAGCGTTGCCGTCAAATCGTGATTGTAGACAAGGCCGTTAAAGCGGTGGCCGGCCGCCTCGCCTTTTGGATGGCGCACCATGAACACCAAATCTGCCACG
>JACIWY010000501.1 GCA_014360745.1 Chloroflexota bacterium | reverse complement strand
AAGGTTGTGGAGAAGGTCGTCGAGACCGGCATCCGCAACATCCCGCGCGAGCGCACGTTGGTGATCTACTTTGGCGGTAGCGGCGGCACCTGGACCAACGCCGGCATCGGCTCCCCCTATGCCACCGGCTATACGCACCAGAACGGCGATTCGGCCACGATCGAGGGGCTCGAGTACTATTCGGCCTTCGCCAACGAGTTCTGGCCCTGGACGGCCGAGAGCCACGAGTACAACAGCGACGGCACCGAGCTGACGATCAAAATTCGCAAGGGCGTAGAGTGGAGCGATGGCGTCCCCTTTACGGCCAAGGACGTGGCCTTTACGCTTAATGGCCTGATCGCCCAGGCGCCGGCCCTGCGCAACTCGGCTTATGTGAAGGAATGGGTCAAAGAGGCCAAGGCGGTCGACGATTATACGGTCAAGGTCACCTTCAACAAGCCCAACTGGCGCTTCTACTTTGAATACCTGACCTTCAAGTTCGACACCGGCATCTACATTGTCCCGGAGCATATCTACAAGGATCAGGCCGATTGGACCAAGTTCCTGAACTTTGACGTGGACAAGGGTTGGCCGGTGACAACGGCGCCGTATCGCTATACCTACTGGACCAACATGCAGAAGTTCGAGGACCGCCGCGATGATTGGTGGGCGGCCAAGATCGGCTTCGCCAAGCTGCCCAAGGTCGAGCGCATCCTATGCCTGCCCATGGTGGACGACACCAAAGCGGCGCAGCTTTCGATCAACAATAGCTTGGACGCCTGCCTGGACCTGCGTCCCAATATCATCAAGACGATCCTAGAGCAGAACCCGAACGTCATCGCCCATACGGGCAAGAAAAAGCCCTATGGCTATGTCGACTGGTGGCCCAATAACATGGGCTTCAACGACCTCGAGCCGCCGTATAATAACCCGGATATCCGTTGGGCGGTGAGCTATGCCATCGACCGGGATCAGGCCATCCAGGTCGCCTACGACGGCGCCGGCACGCCGAATAAGCTCTTCCTCCCCGATCCGTCCGTCTACAAGGGGCTCAAGCCCTTCATGGACGCCATCGAGGATTTGTTCGAGCAGTACCCGACCAACAAGTACGATCCGGCCAAGAGCGCTGAGCTCTTGGAAAAGAACGGCTACAAGAAGAACAAGGATGGCTTCTGGGAGAAGGATGGCCAGGTGCTCACCCTGAACGTGGGTGGCTGGCAAATCTATGCCGACATCGGCCCGGTGATCGCCGAGCAGTTGCGCAAGAATGGCTTTAACGCCGACTTTTCCATGCCCTCCGATTACTCGACGCGCATCGGCGAGGGCCGCGTGAACGGCTTCCTGAACGGCCACGGCGGCAGCGTGGGCCCCGACCCCTATTTCTCCTGCGACTTGTACAACGCCAAGCGCGTCATGCCCACCGGCCAATCCGGCTGGGGCAGCGTCTGGCGCTGGAAGAACGAAGCCTATACGGCAATCGTCGATGAAATGGGCACGGTGCCCATCGGCGACCCCAGGGTTAAAGAGCTCTTCCGCAAGGCGATGGAGATCTGGCTTAAGGAGCTACCCAGCGTGCCCTTGATCCAGTGGTACCATCGTATCCCCATGAACCTGACCTATTGGAAGGGGTGGCCTTGGGAGGAGGATCCTTACCTCAATGGTGCCTTCTGGCACCTGACCTTCCCACGGATCATCGACCGCCTAGAGCCGGTCAAGTAGGGGAAGGCCCAAGATCGGGGCAGCTTTCGTGCACCACGGGGAGACCCGCGTGGGTCTCCCCGTATGTTCCTTTTCCGTTCCCTTGCGGGCTTTGTTAGCGTGTCCTATAGGAGGCCACGAACCAAGTGTCCCAGGGGGCGGGTATGGGGTCTGCTTCGCAAGATTGGTGGGCCAGGAGGCCCGCGCTCCAGTCGCCGACACCTGGAGGCTAATGGGGCGGTTGAAACTGCGCCAATCTTGCAAGTCGCCCTGTGGGGACTGTTATTGGGGACATGGATTTTCATGGATGGGGCGGTTTTTCTGCTTCTACAGAAGCCGGGAATCCCCTTGATTTGTGTTTATCCATGTTCCATTTGGCTATTTTCGAAGGAGGCGAGTCTGTGCGTTGGGATTATGTTATAAGACGTTTTGGGTTACTAGTCGGGGTGATTATCACTGCGGCCACGCTCAACTTTTTCGTGCCCAGGCTCACGCCGCGCAACCCGGTGCGCGAACGCATCATCCAGATGTCGACACAGGGCGGCTTTATCGAAAAGGGCATCGAAGAGATGGTCAAGGAGTATGAGCGCAAGTTCGGCCTGGATCAGCCGTTGTGGAAGCAATATCTGAACTATCTCAGCGACGTCATCCGGCTCGATCTGGGATATTCGTTGACGGCCTTTCCCAAGACGGTCAACGAACAGATCAGCGAGGTGATCGGCTGGAGCCTGGGCATCGCTTCGACGACGCTACTCCTGTCTTTTACCATCGGCGTCCTGTTGGGCGCGCTCATCGCCTGGCCCAAATCGCCCAAATGGCTACAATGGGTCGTCGCTCCTCTGATGACCGCTTCGGCGGTGCCGGCCTATATCCTCGGCTTGGTCCTCATTTATGTCCTCGCTTTTCGGGGCAAAATCTTTCCCATGAGCGGCGGGTTTACCCTGGGCACAGTGCCGGATGGCAGCCTGCGCTATTACCTGGATGTGCTCTACCATGCGATATTGCCGGCCTTGTCGGTGATCCTGGTTTCGTTGGGCGGTTGGGCGTTGGGTATGCGCGGGATGATGATCACCGTCGAGGGCGAGGATTACATGATCCTGGCCGAGGCCAAGGG
>JACIWY010000500.1 GCA_014360745.1 Chloroflexota bacterium | reverse complement strand
CGCACAGAGGGCTAACCCGATATAACTGATAGGCATCATGCGCCGCTCGCCCAAGCGATCCACCAGATAGCCGAGCAATGGCGCCAAAAGGAAATTGAGCACGGCGCTGGTCACCAAAAGCGCGCTCATCTGCCACACTTTGAAACCGTGCTGCTGCACCAATACCAATGAACAAAAAGAGCCCATCACCTCTTTGCGTGCCCCTTCAAAAAAGGTCAATACGTAATAGAGCCAATAACGCCGCCTGACCAACAGGCGCGGTTGTTTGAGCGGGGTCTTGACGACGTTGGCTGGCAGACGAAAAAGGAGCAGGGCGGCGATGACAATGATCAGACCGCCGGAAAGGTAATAGAGACGCAATGACCAGCGTTCCATCAAGCCCGAGACAAGGGCAATGGCCCCCATGCCAACGATGGAAGCCAGCGCGCCCACCGAAGCCAGGCTGCCCATGACGCGGCCCGACATTTCCTTGGGGGCCAGGCCCATGGCCAGTGCCGGTTGAATCGGCATCCAACCATGAAACCCAAGGCTGGCTACCAAAACCATGGCCAACAAGGCGGCATAAGAGTGAACGGTGGCATATAACGCGTAGCCGAGGCCGATAATAAGCACCGATACGGCACCCCGGCGAGCCAGGGGCAAATGCATCACCAAGGCGGCGATAAACATTAACGCCAGGCCGGGTATCTCGCGAATCCCTTCCAACCAGAGAACTTGGCCACCGGTCAAGCCCAAAGTATCGATGAAAAAGTTCATCCTCGCGCCGCCCACAACCCCTTCGCCAAAACGCAGGAAAAAGACCGAAGTGACCAACAAGGCTAGTTCCCTGCTCCAAAAGGGCATCCTGATGGCGCTCACAAAACGCTTCATAAAAGGCTCCTGTCGACCGGCATGATATGCGGTGTATTCTACTTGGCAGCGATAGGGCGTCAAGGCGGTAGGACGCGGGTCCGCCCGGCCCGGGTATTCTAAAAGACCCAAAATCGCCATACCTCTCGATCATTTTATAGCCGATCTTACGGGCAAATATCACCTGCACGATTGCCAAAGTTGTGCTAAAGAAATACAATCTTTGCCATCGCTGACCTGTTCACCACGGAGGGTCGATCATGTTTAAAACGCGCATCTCACTAGGCACGGTGTTTGGCATCCCCCTGCGCATCGACATAAGCTGGCTGTTGATCTTTGTCTGGGTCACCTGGAGCTTTGCTGGGGGCTATTTTGCGGTCCGGTACCCCGAATGGTCCGGCGTCCTACGCTGGAGCGCGGGCATCGTGGCCAGCCTGGCTTTCTTTGGTTCGGTGCTGTTGCACGAACTCGGCCATGCCCTGCTGGCCCGCCGAATGGGGATGCCGGTGCATGACATCACCCTGTTCGTCTTTGGCGGCGTGGCCGAGATCGTGGATGAACCGCGCACCCCGGCCAGCGAATTCCTCATGGCTCTAGTCGGGCCACTGATCAGCCTGGCACTTAGCGGCATCCTGGCCACCGTGCACTTGGTCACGCGAGGTTTTAGCGAGCCGATAGCGGCGATTGCCTTCGTCTTGGGGCTGATGAACTTGGCCCTAGGAGTTTTCAATCTGATCCCCGGCTTTCCGCTAGACGGCGGGCGGGTGTTGCGCTCCATTCTGTGGAACGCCCGCCAAGACCTCTTATGGGCCACCCGGTGGGCCTCTCGCGTCGGCCAGGTGGTGGCCTACGGTTTTATCCTCGTCGGCATTGTGCGCTTCTTTTCGGGCAATTGGCTGGGCGGGCTGTGGATCGCCCTCATCGGCCTCTTTTTGGACAACGCCGCGCGCACTTCTTACGCCCAGCTTACGTTGCGTAACCTGTTAGAGGACTATGCGGTGAGCGATATCATGGAGCGCGAGTGCCTGCTCTTGCCCCATCATCTCAGCGTCGAGTCGTTTATCGAACAATATCTTTTGGGAAGCGGCCGCCGCTGCTACACCGTGGGCGATGAGCGAGGCATTTCGGGGCTCCTAACGGTGCACAATGTGCGCACAGTGCCCAAGGTCGATCGCCCTTTCATCAGCATCGCCGAAGTACAGACGCCGCTGGAGGAATTGCACGTCGTGGGCCCCGACACGTCGCTATGGGAGGCTTTGCAGATCATGGGCGACGCTGAGGTGAACCAACTGCCGGTGTTGATGGATGGCCAACTGGTGGGCCTGCTCACCCGCCAAGATCTCTTGCGCTTCATACGCGCCCGCTCCGCGCTAGCGGAGTAACCTTTATGCCCAATAGGGCACCACGAAGCGTAAAAATGCCATTGGGACGCGGACTTGCCAAGTGCTGCGGGTCAGGTAACGGTCGCGGGGTTCTGCCCGAAGCGAATGGTGAGCAGTTGAAACTGCACTCATCACCGCCAAGTCACCCTGCGGCGACTGTTATTGGAGATACGGATGGGGCAGATTTTCAAAGCCGAGAATTCCATTGATCTATGTTTATCTGTGTTCTATTTACCGCTATTTTTGTAGGAGAGCTTGATGAACCGTTTTGAGCGCGTGATGGCCGCCATCGACCGTCAGCCCGTGGACAGATTTCCCGCCGATATCTGGTGTGTGCAAGAAGTGCGCGACCGGCTGCTCGACCATTGTGGCACCGACGATTGGATGCATGTCCTCGACGCCTTGGACATCGACGGCATTATCAACTTGCGGCCGCCCTACATCGGCCCAGCGTTGCCCGATCTGGGAGAGGAATACAAATGCGACGAGTGGGGCTTTGTCACGCGGCGCCAATGTCATGGGACCGGGTTCCGCGGATGATCTTCTGGCCAAACCGGAAGGCTG
>JACIWY010000050.1 GCA_014360745.1 Chloroflexota bacterium | reverse complement strand
GGCACGTCAACCGGCAAAACGACATTGCTCAATGTGCTCTCCAGCTTCTTACCGCCCAATGAGCGCATCATCACCATCGAAGACTCGGCCGAGTTGCAGCTTAATCAGCGTCATGTGGTGCGCCTAGAAGCCCGCCCGCCGAACGTGGAGGGCAAAGGGGCGGTGACCATACGCCAGTTGGTGATCAATGCCCTGCGCATGCGCCCCGACCGCATCATCGTCGGCGAGGTCCGTGGAGGAGAAGCCCTGGACATGCTACAAGCCATGAACACAGGACATGACGGTTCGCTGACGACGGCACACTCCAACTCCCCGCGCGATACGTTGCATCGCGTGGAAACGATGGTCTTGATGGCCGGCACCGATATGCCGCTACGGGCCATCCGCGAACAGATCGCCTCGGCATTCGATCTGATCGTCCACCTCGCTCGCATGAGCGACGGCAGCCGTAAGGTGGTCAAGATCGCCGAAGTGCAGGGGATGGAGGGCGACATCATCGTCATGCAGGACATCTTTCAGTTTGTGCAGACGGGCATCGACGGCGATGGACGTGTTCAAGGGTACTTTACCGCCACAGGCGTTCGGCCCAAGTTCATGGATCGCTTCGACGCCATGGGCACCCAGGTATCGCCCGCGCTCTTTCGTCCTGCGCGTGGGCCTGGGCGATAGCCGCCTCTCGGCCTTGGGAGGCGTGTCGATTGGGTAGGCCAACGATGAACAGGAGGCAGATTCTTTGCCAGTTTTGTAGGAATGAAAAGGGCGCCACGCTCGTGGAGACGGTGCTGACGCTCATCGTTTTGTTGCCCATCCTGGTTGGCGTGATCGATATAGGGCGCGCTTTTAGCGCCTATATCGTTCTGACTAACGCCAGCCGCGAAGGGGCGCGATATGCGTCACGCTACCCGTTCCACAGCGAGGGGATCGCGGCGGCCGTGCGCCAGGAGGCTGCTACCGGGGGGCTCGTCGCCGAGGCCGTCCAGGTAAATATTGACGGCTTGAACGGGCCGGCCGGGACGCCGATCGCCGTCACGGCCTCTTACCAGGTCAATACGATCTGTGGCAGCCTCGTCGGGCTGCCCTCGCTTCAGCTTCATAGCACCACGCGCATGGTGATTTTCGGTCTCGATACCGTAGTGGTCGGGGGCTAGCCGAATGAAGGGGGTCGCATGTGCCCATCCGTTCGAGGGGTGAATAGATCGAAGCAACGTGGGAGCGTGCTCGTCCAGACGGCGCTGATGATGACCGTCCTGTTGGCCTTTGTCGCCTTGGCTGTGGATCTCGGCCAGGTCTATGCCGTCAGACGGCGTCTGCAGAACGCAGCGGACGCAGGAGCACTAGCCGGGGCGCGAGCGCTCTGCTTTGGCGCGCCGGCCCAGGCTTTCTCTCAAGCCAGCACTTATGCGAGCCTAAACGGCGCGCCGACGGCCACGATCTCTATCGACTATGATCAAGAGCGCGTCCATGTCGTCGCTCAGGAGACGGTGAGCACCTACTTTGCCGGCGTCATCGGCCTTTCTTCCTTCGACGTCCAGGCCGAGGCCACCGCCGCGTGTGGCGTGACCAATCGCGTCTGCGGCGCCTTCCCCGTGGCGTTCGACCTACCCACCTGGGAAGCAAAGATCGCTTGTGATCAGGAATTCTATGTCTGGGATGATGACAGCATCGAAGACGACATGTGCGACAAGTGCGAATGCGAGGGTGTCATCGGCAGCGCGGCTAGCATTGGGCCCGGCCATCGTGGCTGGGTGCGCATGCCGTATCCCCCGCCGTTGTACCCCAACCCGGGGGGATGCACGGGCAATTGCGGCGCCGACGACCTTAAATGTTGGATCCTTAACGATTATCACGGCCCATTACAAATCGGCCAGTGTGTGCCGGGCAACCCCGGCGTCGATGCCTCAACCCAAAAAGAGGCGGAGAAGCGCGAAGGGGACATCGTCACGGTGATCCTCTGGGATGCAGGGGCCTGCGGGCCGGAAAATACCCTCGGCGATTGTCCGGGGGATTTGTATTACATCGCCGGGTTTGGCCGCGTGGAGTTGATCGATATCGATACCAAGCTCACCATCCCCCCCAAGCCGGGGTTCGATCAGTCGGATTGCCCCAAAAACGCCAAGGCGATGCGGGTCAGGAAGGTGTGCGATTCGCTTCTGGTAGGCTGTGGCCATACCGATGGCGTTCCGGTGGAGGAAGGGTTCCGCAGTGTCAGCCTGGTAGATTGAACTCTTGTTGATGGCTGTTTAGGGCGATGGTTTGGAAATTCTTGTCCAAGTGGCTCGCCTCGCTTTGCTTGAGCGGCCTGATCTTTGGGGCCGCGTTTTTGCCCTGTCGCGCACAGCAGCGGGAGGGACGGATCATCTTGGTCAGAGCAGGGGCAAGCGGCGCCGCCGACGGCACTTCCTGGGAAGATGCCTTCCCGGATCTCCAGCGCGCCCTGGCCGCCGCCCAGGCGGGCGATGAGATCTGGGTGGCTACGGGCCTATACCGACCGGGAAGCGATCGGGAGGCCAGCTTTTATCTCCATGCGGGGGTGAAGCTGTACGGCGGTTTCCGCGGCGACGAACGTGACCGCGACGAGCGCAACTGGAGCGCTTACCCCACGATCCTCAGCGGCGACCTCAACGGCGATGATAACGGCAACCTCTCTGCCGATGAGCCGACCCGCCGGGATAACGCCTATCATGTGGTGACGGCAGATGTGCGCTCGCGCGGCGCCGTGTTGGACGGTTTTGTGATCCAGGGCGGCAACGCCAGAGGGGAGATCAGGTCGTCTGACAAGTATGGTGGAGGCTTGCACAGCAGCCAGGAAAACGCACTGAGGGTGGCCCATTGTACTTTTACCCACAACGCCGCCCGTTTTGGCGGAGCTGTGTACAATTTTGGTGGCGCGCCCGTCTTTATCAACTGTCGCTTTTTGAGCAACTTGGCCGATGCCAACGGAGGCGGGATGCGCAATCATGCCGGCACGCCGTTGCTTATCGATTGCCTTTTCGAAGACAACCACGCGCTGAGCGATGGTGGGGGTGGGCTCTGTAACTATATGAGCGATGCCCGCCTGGTCGGCTGCATCTTGCGGCGCAACTCGGCCACTCGCGGTGGGGCGATCCGCAATTATGTCAGCGATATGCGCGCGGTGAATACCGCCTTTCTGGGCAACCGCGCCGAGGGCGGAGGGGGCGTCTATTCGCATGGTGGCAGCGCCCCCACCTTGACCAATTGTGTTTTTGTGGGCAACGTGGCCCTCTTTGAAGGCGGGGGCATGCATAACCATATCAGCCATCCCGTTCTGACCCATTGCACCTTTAGCGAGAATTCCGCCTATCTGGGCAGTGGGCTTTACCATATGGGCAGCACGCCGGTGGTGACCAACTGCATCTTTTGGGCCGAGAAAGGGGGGGCGGCCCAGATCGAAGGGGCATCGAGCGATCCCTTGGTGACACATACTCTGGTGAAAGGAGGATATCCCGGAGCTCTGATCCTAAGCAGCGATCCCCTCTTCCGCCGAAATCCGCACCCCGGACAAGACGGCGTATGGGGCACCGATGACGACGACTATGGAGATTTGCGCTTGGAAGCCGGTTCCCTGGCTTGCGACGCCGGCGATGTCTCCGCCCTGCCGGGTGACATCGAGGATGTGGATGGCGATGGCGATGTCGAGGAGCCGATCCCCCTGGACTTGGCGGGGAACCCTCGCCTCGTCGGGCTTACGGTGGATTTGGGAGCCTTTGAACGCCCTATCCCTGTGACCGTGTTCGCGCACTTGCCGATCGTTCTGCGCGGCGGGCGGGAGCTTCGCTGAGCCTTTGCCGCGCTTTGACGCTCCTCTTGAAGTGGGGTATCATGGCCGGGTGTCTATGCGCGAAATGGTGCTGCCGCTTGCCGCGCTGATCGCGGATGCGGTGCATATGACGGATCAGGAGGAGGGATATGGGAGACAACAAGGTGCGCGTAGCCATCATTGGCGTGGGTAATTGTGCGGCTTCGTTGGTGCAGGGGGTGTATTTTTATCGCGACGCGCCGGATGATCAGTTTATCCCCGGCCTGATGCACCCACGGCTTGGGCCGTATCATATCTCGGATATCGAGTTCACCGCGGCCTTTGATATCGATGCCGAGAAGGTGGGCAAAGACCTGTCCGAGGCTATCTGGGCTGGGCCGAACAACACCATCAAGTTCGCCGATGTGCCACATATGGGTGTCAAGGTGTGGCGTGGGATGACCCATGATGGCCTGGGCAGATATCTCAAGGAACGGATCAAAAAAGCGCCGGGTCCCACCGACGACATCGTCGGCATCTTGCGAGATACCCATACTGATGTAGTGGTCAACTTTTTGCCGGTGGGTTCGGAGATGGCCACCAAATGGTATGTGCAGCAAATCCTGGATGCGAATTGCGGTATGGTGAACTGCATCCCTGTGTTCATCGCTCGCGAGGGATACTGGCAAGCGCGCTTCCGAGATCGTGGCCTGCCGGTGATCGGGGACGATGTCAAGAGCCAGCTAGGGGCTACGATCACCCATCGCGTGTTGACCCATCTTTTCCGTATGCGCGGGGTGCGTTTGGATCGCACCTACCAGCTCAACTTTGGCGGCAACATGGATTTCTACAACATGTTGGAGCGCGATCGGCTCGAATCCAAGAAAATCTCCAAAACCAACGCCGTGACCAGCCAGTTGGGTTACGAGCGCGGTCGCTCCGAGATCGATCAGCCGGAGCCTGCCAGCGGGTCGTTCAGCAGCCAGCTCAGCTACGAGCTAGGCGAGGAGAACGTCCATGTCGGCCCCAGCGATTACGTGCCCTGGCTCACCGATCGCAAGTTCTGCTACATTCAGATGGAAGGCACGACCTTTGGCGAGGTGCCCCTCAGGCTTGAGCTCAAGCTCGAGGTTTGGGATTCGCCCAATTCGGCCGGGGTGGTCATCGACGCCGTGCGTTGTTGCAAGATCGCCAAGGATCGTGGCATGTCTGGGGCGATCGAAGCGCCCTCCGCCTATTTCATGAAATCCCCGCCGATCCAGTATACCGATGAAGAAGCGCGTATCTTGTTAGAGGAGTTTATCCGCGGCAAGGCATAGCTTCCAAGTGCCGGGCACCGACGCGCTCAGGTGCCCGGCACCAAGTTAGCAGCACAGCTCAAAATCTGCCCATGCCGGTGCCGGTGCCCCCAGTTCAAGCCCTCGGCGCCCCGGTGAACAGCCGCCCGCCGTCAGGCGAAACCGCCCCGGCTCAAAACGCCTCGTCCCGTCTTCCCCCACAATCTGCATCATCACCGGCTCGACGCGCAGGCACACCGTTTTGGTTTCTGCCGGTTGAAGATGTATGCGCTGAAAACCGCAAAGCTGGTAAAGGGGCACGCGCACGCTGGCCTCCAGATCGCTCAGATAAAGCTGCACCACCTCGTCTGAGGCCCTCTTGCCCACATTGGTGACATCGATCTCGACATCCAGGGGCTGCCCGGCTTGCACCGTTCGTGTACCTAGCCGCAAATCGCCATAGGCAAAGCGAGTGTAGCTTAATCCAAAGCCAAAGGGATAAAGGGGCTCGCCGCGGAAAAAGCGATAGGTGCGCCCCTCCATGGCATAGTCTTCGAACGGCGGCAGGTCGTTTACCGAACGATAAAAGGTCACCGGCAGTCTTCCCGCCGGGCTGACATCGCCAAAGAGGACGTCGGCCAGGGCGGTGCCGCCCTCCTCGCCGGGGTACCAGAGGCACAAGATGGCATCGACATGTTCCTGTGCCCATCCCACGGCCTGCGCGCTGCCGCCGGTAAGCACCAAGATGATCGGCTTGCCCATCTCGTGCAGCTTTTTGAGAAATTCCTCCTGGCCCCGGGGCAGGCTGATGTCGGCGCGGTCGGGATCGCCGGAGGCGTTGGCGTCGCCGGCCTCCCCTTCCAGCTCCGGCGCCAGGCCCATAACGGCCACGATGACATCGTGGTGTCGCGCATAGCCGGCTGCCGAGCCCAGGGCGCGATCCGGGTCGCCGACGAGGGGGCAGGCGATTTTATAATGCACCGGCACGTCGGGGCCCAGCCGCTCGACGATCCCCTCCAATGGGGTCACCAGCCGGGGGTTAAGCCCGTAATAGTTGCCCAACAACACATCTTGGCGTGCTGCCGTGGGGCCGACAATGAGCAGAGATTTGAAGCGGGAGCGATCCAAGGGCAAGATGCCGTTGTTCTTGAGCAGGACGATGCTCTGCCGTGCCGCCTCGCGGGCCAGGGCGCGATGCGGGGGTGAGTCGACCACGCTGACCGGGATGCGGGTGTAAGGCACTTGATCGGGCGGGTCGAACATGCCCAGGCGAAAGCGGGTGCGCAGCACGCGATGCAACGCGCGGTCCAAATCTCGTTCTTCGATGAGCCCTTGGGCCAACGCCTCGCGCAAAAAGAGGAACGTTTCGCCGCAATTCAGATCGCAGCCGGCCTTGAGGGCCAGCGCCGCCGACTCGGCCGGCGTTTGGGTGTAGTGATGTTCCGCGTGCATGATGCGGATGGCGCCGCAATCGGAGCCCACATGCCCATCGAAACCCCATTCATCGCGCAGGATGCGTTGCAACAGGAAGGGGTTGGCACAGCACGGCACGCCGTTCAAGCGGTTGTATGCCCCCATGACATTTTCCACCCGCGCCTCGCGCACGGCCGCCTCAAACGCGGGCAAGTAGGTCTCATACAGATCTTTGAGGCTGACCCGTGCGTCGAATTGAAAGCGCACGCTCTCGGGGCCGCTGTGTACGGCAAAGTGCTTGGCGCAGGCCGAGGTCTTGAGATAGCGGGGATGATCGCCTTGCAGGCCACGAATAAAGGCCACGGCCAGCCGCCCCGTGAGGTAAGGGTCCTCGCCGTAGGTCTCATGGCCGCGGCCCCAGCGCGGATCTCGAAAGATGTTGATATTGGGCGACCAGAAGGTCAACCCTGTGTACCAGGTGGGCGCGCCGGCGCGCACCGCGGCATGGTGCTTGGCGCGCCCTTCGTCGCTGATTGCCGTCGCTACGCGGCCGATCAGTTCCGTGTTCCAAGTGGCCGCCAGGCCGATGGCCTGGGGAAACACCGTGGCCTTGCCGGCGCGGGCCACGCCGTGCAGCGCCTCGTTCCAATAGTTGTAGGCCGGGAAGCCCAGACGTTCGATGGCCGGCGCATCATGCACCAACTGGGAGATCTTTTCCTCTGCGGTCATTTGGGCGATGAGGGCGTCGACGCGCGCTTCTAAAGGTTGAGCAGGGTCGCGATAATCGATGTTCGATGCGCTCATGATAGCTCCTTAAACCCTTATTCGACTTCTCCCCGCCCCAATCTGGGGAGAAGCCGCTTCGGCAGGTTCACCCGGCCGGGGCTCGGCGGCCAATCGCCGAACCACTGGTTTTCGAGGCCTCGGCTGTAGCTCGCGTCGGGGCCCAGGGGAGGGTACCACATTTGGTGTACTAGATGCCCTCCCGGATCGAGTAGCCGTACGGTGCCGCCCAATTCGCTGAGTGGCACGCCGGTGTCGCGGCGGTAAAGCACCAGGAATTCGCCGCGCCGCAAGACGGTGCCGGCCGGGATATGGTAAGGCAAGCTTCCGGCAGGGCCATCGTCCAGGAACCATCCTCCGATGTTCACCGCCTCGATACCCCGGTTATAGAGCTCGATCCATTGATCGTCGGGGGTTACCCAACCGTCTCCGTTCCAATCCACCACCTGGGGATTGGGCAGCACCTCGTTGATGACCACGGTGTTCGGCGCCGGAGGCGTGGGCGGCGCGGGCGGCGTTTGGGTGGGCGTGCGGGTCGGCGTTGGCGTATTGGTCGGGGTAAAGGTCGCCGTGGGGATGGGTCCCAGGCGCTCCCAGAAGAACCTGACCCGCGCCGATCCGCCGGCCTCATAGTATTCTACCACCAGCCAATGTGCGCCCGCCAATGAGAGCTCCACGGTATATATCTGTTCTCCGCTAGAAGTATGCCACTCGTTCAGCAGCGATTGGCCGTCGATAAAGAAGCGGATACCGTCGTCGGCCTGCGCCCGGAAGCGATAGATGCCGGCTTGAAAGTCAGCCCAACGGCTCCAACGCACAGAAAAGCTGTCCTTGGGCAGGCCTACCTGCGGCGCGCCATCGCCCCAATCAAAATCGATCTTGTGATCGTCTCGCACCAACACGGGCGAGCCGGCCAAATCGCGATTGGTAAAGTACTCGCCCTTCCAGTAGGCAAAGGTCGGTGAGGTGATGCGTTCCCACCACACGTGGATCAGTGCTCCGCCACCGGCCTCGAAATAGTCAATGCGCAGATCGTGCTGGCCCGCCGGCAGGGCAAAGTCGGCGGTTACCTCGCGGGGCGGCCCGCTCTCCCATTCATCGAGGACGCGGTATCCGTCTACCCACAAGCGCACGCCATCGTCCACTGTGGCGTGGAAGCGGTAGGTTCCCTGGTCAAAGTGGGTCCGGCGCGACCAACGTACCGAGAAATTATCCGCCGGCATCTGTGGCGCCGGCGATCCCTCGCCCCAGTTAAAGAGGATCTCGCGGTCGTTGCGCACCAAGATCGGGCTGCCGGCCACATCGCGGTTGTCAAAGTATTCGCCCTTCCAATCGGGAAAGGCGGTTATCCGCTGCCAGGATAGATCGATGCGCGCCTCGCCCAAGTGCTCGAAATATTCGACTCGCAGGGGATGAAAGCCGGTTGTCATAAAGTAGTTGGCTGTCACCTGATGGGGCCCATCGCTCCAACGGTCGATGATCAGGTTGGTGTCAATGAACAGCCGGACGCCATCGTCCACGTTCACGCTAAAGGCGTAAGTGCCTTCTTCAAAGTAGAACGATCGCGTCCAGCGCACCGAAAAGTCGTCCGCCGGAACCTGCGGCGCCGGCGAGCCGTTGCCCCAGCTCAAACGGATGTCGGAGTCGTTGCGCACCAAGACAGGGTTGCCACTGAGAAAGCGGTTATTGAAATACTCGCCACGCCATTCGAGGAATTCGGCGATCATATCCCACCAGACGCGAATCAGTGCCTCGCCCAAATACTCGAAATATTCGATCCGCACGGCGTGAAAACCGGCCGTGAGATGGATGTCGCCCGTCACTTCGCGCTGCGAGCCGATCGCCCATGAGTCGATGACGAGGATATTGTCCACCCAGACGCGCACCCCGTCGTCCACCAGGGCATGGAAGCGATAGTTCCCCGCCTCGAAGAAAAGGGTCCGCGTCCAGCGCACCGAGAATTGGTCGACGGGCAAACCGGGAGCCGGGCTGGAGCCGCCCCAGTTGTAGTTGACGCCGATGTCGTTGCGCACCACAACGGGAGCACCTGCCAACTGCGTATTGCCATAGTATTCGCCGCGCCAATCGGTGATAATCGGCGTCGCCGTGGGCGTAGGGGTGGGCAAGGGGGTGTTCGTGGGCATGAATGGGACCGGCGTCGCCGTCGGGGGGAGCGGCATCGGGCTGGGTATAAAGGGCGTGACGCTGGGCGTCACCGGCGTTGGGCTGGGCACCGTCGGCGTGTTCGTCGGCAAGGGCGTCTCCGTCGGCGTTACGCCGGGGAGCGGGGTATCGGTCGGCGGCACGGCCGTGGGTTGGCCGGTGGCCTGCACCAGCAAAAAGCCCGCCGAGGCCGTGTGGCCCGAAGCCGGCGATTCGGCGGTCACCAAAACCGCCTCCAACTCGCTCCAAGGTGCGTAGTTGGGAATGTTGATAGCTACCACGAAGCCGCCATCCCCGCGCACCGTGGTAGTGCCCAAGCGCGCTCGCGGGCCGGCGGGGTTCGTCGGGTCGTCCAAATAAAGGGTCACCGCATCGCCGGGCTGCCAATCGTACCCGGTGACGGTCACCAGGGTGCCGGGCACGCCGCGCGAAGGGGTCAACCGGATATAGGGCTCGGCCGGAGGCGTCACCGGCACGACCACCGGCGTCTGCGGAGGAAAGGCCCCGGCCTGAGCCATCAGGTTGACCAAAGCCGCGATCCCGGCTACGGCCGCCACTAAGATCAGGATGAGCACGGCGATGATCACCGTGAGCGCCCAGCCGGGTAAGTTAACCGTGCTTCTATTGCCGTTTTGCATATCGATATCCTCTCGACCTGTTGCAGGCCCTTTGCCAAGGTGAGAAGCCGCACATTTGCGCTCGGCTCCGCGCCTTGCACATTTTCAAACTATACAACCTCAAAACCGGAATACAACGGATAGGACATCTCTGGGACGTCTTACAACCCGTCCGAGTTCCCCGCCCATAAAAGCTTCCCGGCCACCCTACAACCAGCCCTTGTTCTGAAAATAGTCTATCCCTTCGGTGATAGAATGCCTGCGCCGGTTGGGCCAGGCCATCTGCTTTGTCCTTATCGTCTTGTTGCGAGGTGGCGGACAGGCTCGCGGACGGGCTCCGAAGTGCCCGCCATCCCGTAGCCGCTATTTTCGAAGCAGTTCCTGTGCCGCCTGGTCCATGACGTCCAAGGTCTCTTCGATATCTGCCAGAGTGTGGGCGCTGGAGAAACCGTGATGCGGCGAAACATGATGCAAGTAGACCCCTCGGCGCAGACAGGCCAGATGGAAACGGGCCATTTGGGCCAGGTCCTGTTTGGCGACGTCGCGATAGTTGCGCGGCTCTCGATCGAGCCCGAAGAGGAGCCCGAACCTCGCTCCCACCCCTTGTACCCAGGCTTTGATGCCGCGTCGCTCCATGATCTCGCGCAGGCCGTTATACAATCGATCTCCTAAGCGGTGCAGATGTTCATAGAAGCCGGGTCGGCTGGCTTCTTGGAGGAAGGCGCCCATGGCAGCCACCAGCACCGGCGGGGCGTTGTAGGTGCCGCTATGGAGAGCCGGGCCCACGGGCGTACAAGTTTCCATGATCTCACGGCGCCCCAGAAAGGCCGAAATGGGCATTCCCCCGCCCACCGCCTTGCCCAGGACGGTCAAATCCGGCACAACCTCTTGCCCCAGGGCAGGGCCCAGTTGCACCCTGAATCCGGAGAGCACCTCGTCGAACACCAAGACGATGCCCAACTCGCGGGTAAGCTCGCGCACGGCGTGCAAGAACTCGGGCGTGGGGCGGATGCCCCCCGAATCGTAATTGATCGGCTCCATGATCACGGCGGCTAGGTCGTGCGCTCGCGTGCGCAGGCACTCTTCTAGGACATCGACGTCGTTAAAGGGCAGGATGGTGATCAACTCGGCGCTCGCCGGGGGGATGCCGGCCGAATCGGGCACGGGGCGCGGAGCTTCGGCGGGCCCTGCCTTTTCCAAGCTGGGCCAGTGGCTGAAACCGACGGTGTCGTTCACCCCGTGGTAATGGCCCTCGAATTTGACCACCCCCCATTTGCCGGTAAAAGCCCGCGCCACGCGCAGAGCGTGCCAAGTGGTCTCGGTGCCTGAGCAGGCATAGCGCACCATATCCACACCTGGAAAGAGGCGCAACAGTTGCTCTGCCACTTGCACCTGGATGTCGGTCTCGTAGGCCAGCAGCAGACCGCGTTCCAGCGCCTCTCGCACGGCGGCTACCACAGCCGGGTTGCCGTGGCCTAGCAAACTGGCCCCGTGCGAGACGCAATAGTCGATATACCGATGGCCATCTACATCGTAGATATAGGCGCCCTCCCCTCGCTCCAGGAAAAGGGGGCCTTGGAGCGCCGGGTTAAAACGGGCCGATGCATTCACTCCGCCGGGCAAGACGGCCCGGGCGCGATCGTACAGGCTTTGGTTTTTGGGCAAGGCGAATCCCTCGATAGATTTCATAGAACCCTCCTGCTTGTTGCCAAAGTCGTCATATTGGGGTCTCACGTTTCTGCTATGGCCACGATATCTGTGGGTCGAGGGGATAGATGGGCCGGCCCAGCCGACGCCAGGGCAGCGCGGCCAGCTCTGGCGAGGCCGCGCCCGGCGCGCGCACCACCAGGACCTCATCGGCGATCTCTTCGTAGGCGGCGCGAAAGGCCCGCGGCGACTTGACCTGCACGATGCGCGCGTCCGTTGGCTCCAGCCCCAGGCTACGGTAGAGTTGTGGGTCCCATTGGGACACGGCCCGTTCCATGACCACCAGGTAAATATTGTCGTTCACGAGCACCGCCGTGCGGCCCATATAGTGCAATACGCCGCGCATGCCGGGGCCTTTGAAGCGAAATTCGCCGTCGGAAAGCAGCTTGACCCGGCCGCTGAAGGGCACGGGCGCAAAGAAATCGGACGCGAGGCTTCCCCCCACAGGCACACTCAACGAATTGCCCACACCGGCCGCAATGGCTGCGGCCACGGCTGCCGGATCGACGATATTGAGCAGCGCCGGCCAGGCCAGCGGGGCGCGGGCCAGCGCCGCGCGCAGGATGGCCGTGCTATCGCCGGTGGAGCCCGAGGTCGTCGAGTCGGCTGAGTCACAAAGCACCACCGTGCCCTGCTCGCGGGCCAAGGCGCGAGCGATAGCCTCGTCCGGCGAGAGCAGATCGGGCGCAAAACGATCGCGTCGCTCCCAAAAGGCGCGGGCCAACTCATGGGCCAATTCGTTCACCAGGCGTACGTTGTCGTTGCCGATCACCAACACCGAGCTGGCCACATCGGGGGCGTCCAACCAGGGTTGCACCGGATAGACGCCCACGCGCAGGATCTCGGGGCGCGCCTCTATCTCCCGCGCTCGATCCAGCACCTCGGCCAAGGGGCCCACGCGGTGGTCGGCGTTCTCCGGCGGCAGGATCATGGGCAGGCGCACCAGCGCCGAGACCGGCGACACCTCGCCGCGCAGAGTGGCCAAGAGCAACCGAGCCGCCGCCTCGCCGGTGGCGCCCATATCCACGTGAGGCGCCGTCTGGTAGCCCACCAGCGCTGTGGCTGCGGCCACCATACGCTGCGTCACATTGGCGTGCAGATCGAGGGTGCCCACGATGGGCACTTGAGGGCCGATAAGCTCTCTCACGCGGGCCAATACCTCGCCAGTGGCGTCGTCGAGGGGCTCTTTCCCCTCGCCGGCATCGGCCATCATCGCGCCATGCAACACAAGCAACACACCATCCACCGGCAGAGAGGCCCGAAGCCGATCCAACAACTCGCCTAACAAGCTTTCAAAGACCTTGCGCCGGATGGGCGCACCCGAGAGCGCCCGCGCGCCTAGGAGGGGCACGATCTCGCAATCGGGCTCGGCAGTCAGTAGGGCCAAGGCGCCCCCCGGCTCCGTGTTGGTGCCCTCCCAACCGGCCAGCAACTCGGCGCCACGAAGGAGCTGTCGCCCCTCGAAGTCATCGAGATCGGTCGGATGGGGCGAAAAGCTGTTGGCTTCATGCGCGAACATTCCCAGAGCGATGCGCATCCCTATATTCCTTCACCTACGAGCGAGGATGAAACGGGGCACGGACATCGTCATCCACCCTTTGCATCTTTGAGTAAGGATAAAAAGCTTTTCCTAGAGCAAAGATCGGGCGGACGGCGATACCACCAGCGAGCCCAGTCTAGAGCGAGAGCCATTTGCTGTCAATCCGTTATCCACAAGGGGGGCTATTTATCCACAATTTATCCACAGGGCTGTGCACAGCTTGTGCGCATCTTGTCAACAACTTTTTGTTTGCAGATTTTGCTGCAAACAAGCAATTCTATGCATCTCTCTAAAAACACAA
>JACIWY010000005.1 GCA_014360745.1 Chloroflexota bacterium | reverse complement strand
GAGTTCGCCGGCGTGGCCCCGGCGGGGCCACCCCCTACCTATGGGGGGAACATTAACCCCCTCACCGGCCAGACGGTCGCCGACGCGGGGCTCGTCAATCGGCGCCCCATTTTGGTGCGTTATGGCAACGACCGCGCCGCGCGCCCTCATGCCGGCATTGCCCAGGCCGATATGGTGATGGAAGACCTGATGGAGGCCTTTTGGATCACCAGGCTGACCGGCGTATTTTTACAAAACGAACCCAAGCAGGTGGGGCCGGTGCGCAGCGCTCGGCCGGTGAACATCGAACTGTTGCCCGCCTTTGATGGCGTGTTCGTCTTTTCCGGGGCCAGCATCGGCGTCAACCAACTTCTGGCCCGACACAGCTTCGACCTGATCCACGAGGGGCACCAGGGCGACCTCTTTTTCCGCAGCTCCCAACGGCCCGCGCCCCATAACCTTTATACCTCGATCCCGGCGGTGCGCGAGCGCATCCGCGCCCTGGGCTGGGAGCGTGCGGTCTCTTTTCGCGGCCTGAGCTTTGGCGCAGAGGCCCCGGCGGGCGCGCCGGCCTCGCGGGTGCATATACCTCTGCCACCCACCAGCACCGTGGTCTGGACATGGGATGCCGATGCAGGAGTTTATCGTCGCTGGGTGCAGGGCGAGCCCTACACCGACCTGCTGACAGGCGAACAGATCGGCGCCCAGAACGTGATCGTCATCTATGCCAAACACTGGAAGAGCGATATCGTCGAAGATAGCCTGGGCTCGCGCGCCATCGGCATCGCCGTGCGCGGCGGCGAACGGGCGCAGGTCTTTCGAGACGGGCGGCTCATCGAGGGCTACTGGTGGCGAGACGACCCCACCCTGTTTTTCCAATTGGTAGACGCCAACGGCCGGCACATCCCCCTCAAGCCCGGCCAGAGCTGGGTTCAGATCGTGCCGACGAGCTACCAATTAGGCATTCAATAGCCGATTTTCGCCGTTGGCCTTTATGTGGTACAATCCATTATGGTAAGGAGGGTATGCCCATGGCAGGATAACCCCCCTTGCCCGATCATTATAAGAGATGCCGTATCGGCAAAGGATAATGTCCATGAGATCTGCTTTGCCTAAAAATGCGTTCGTTTACTTGTTAATATTTGTAGCGAGCATTGCCCTTTTCTATAGCTTCTTCGCTGCCCCGGACAATGCCGAGGACATCTCGCTCAGCCAAGTGGCGCGCTTGGTCAAAGAGGGCCGGGTGGCCGACCTATCGCTCACCAACGATGGGATCATCCGCCTGACGACCTTCGAAGGCAAGCGTTACATCTCGCGCAAAGAGCCCAATCTCGGTTTTAGCGAGACGATGATCAACCTGGGCGCAACCCCGGAGCAGATCGCCAACATAGACGAGTTCAAAGTGTTGCGCCCCAGTATGTGGGAAAATTGGGGCATCGTCCTGATCCAGATCGTGCCGCTGCTGCTCATCGGCCTGTTCCTGGTGTTCATGTTGCGCCAGGCGCAAAGCGGCAACAACCAGGCGCTTTCCTTCGGCAAAAGCCGGGCGCGCATGTTCACCGGCGACCGCCCGGCCAGCACGTTCGATGACGTGGCCGGCGCCGACGAAGCCAAACAAGAGCTTCAAGAAGTGGTCGAATTCCTCAAAGACCCGGAACGGTTCACCGCGCTGGGGGCACGCATCCCCAAGGGGTTATTGTTGGTCGGCGCGCCCGGCACCGGCAAGACGTTGATGGCCCGCGCCGTGGCGGGAGAGGCCGGCGTGCCCTTCTTTAGCATCAGTGGCTCGGAATTCGTCGAGATGTTCGTCGGCGTGGGCGCCAGCCGCGTGCGCGACCTATTCGACCAGGCCAAGCGCAACAGCCCTTGCATCGTCTTTGTGGACGAGATCGATGCCGTAGGCCGCCAACGCGGCGCGGGCCTCGGCGGCAGCCACGACGAGCGCGAGCAGACGCTGAACCAGATCCTGGTCGAGATGGACGGGTTCGACACCGACACCAAGGTGATCGTCCTGGCGGCCACCAACCGCCCCGACATTCTCGACCCGGCGCTGTTGCGCCCCGGTCGGTTCGACCGGCGGGTGATCATCGATCGCCCCGACCGCCGCGGCCGCGAGGCCATCTTGGGCGTCCATGTGCGCGGCAAGCCGCTGGGCCCCGATGTGGACATCCCCACCCTGGCCAAACAGACCCCCGGCTTTACCGGGGCGGACATCGAGAACCTGGTCAACGAGGCGGCGATCCTGGCGGCCAGGCGCAACAAAAAGATGATCAACATGGAAGAGTTCCAGGAGGCCGTCGAGCGCCTCATCGCCGGCCCGGAGCGACGCAGCCGGCTGATCAGCGAAAAGGAAAAAGAGATCATCGCCTACCACGAGGCGGGGCACGCGCTGGTCATGCTCAACCTGGAGAACGCCGACCCGGTGCACAAGGTGTCCATCGTCGCCCGAGGCATGATGGGCGGGTACACCCTCTCTCTGCCCGAAGACGACCAAACGCTGCAATCCAAAGCCAAGTTCGAGGATGAATTGGCCGGCTTGCTGGGTGGGCGCGCCGCCGAGGAGATCCGCTTCGGCGACATTACCACCGGCGCCAGCAACGACCTGCGTCAGGCGACCCGCCTGGCGCGCGCCATGGTCACCGAGTACGGCATGGCCGAATCGCTGGGCCAGCGCACCTTTGGGCAAAAGGAGGAGCTGATCTTCCTGGGGCGCGAGATCGCCGAGCAGCGCGATTACTCGGAAGAGGTGGCCACGCTCATCGACCGCGAGATCAAGGGCCTCATCGACAAGGCCTACGAGCGGGCCATGCAGATCTTGCAGGCGCAACGCGACAAGCTGGACGCCATCGCCAACCTGCTGGTCGAAAAAGAGACGATCGAGAACGAGGAGCTGTTGGCCATCGTCAAAGGCGAGGTCAAGTTGGCCTCCGCCTGAGAGGGCACAAAGAGGTCCGACAAGGCCGAGTGCTAAACTCGGCCTTGTTGTTTTGCGGAAAAGTCGGCGCCTAATGCGCGGCCCTTTACCCATCGAGATGGCGTCTCGCCATCCAACGCGGATCGTTGAGGGCCGCGTCGATCTCGCTGCCCGCGATGCGCGCGCGTCGGTCTTGGTCGCTCAGGCAACGCTCAAATTCGTTGGCATCGGCCACATCCTCCGGCTCCCACACAGGATACCCGCCGAGCCGCTCCAACGCAGTATGATAGCGACCATCGGCACGCGACTCGCGCCGAACCTGCGCCCGAAAGACATCGTTCAGATCGCCACGGCCCAGGCAGCGCAGGGTCCGGCCGAGCTCGCGCATCAACCGGCGACGGGCCGCCTCCACCTGTCGGCGCAACGCGGCCTCTTCCTCTTGCTTGGCCCGCGAAACGAGCGCCTCGACACGCCTGCGGGCCGCCTCTTGGGCCTCTTGCTCGGCGCGCAGGATCGCCGCGGCCGGCGGCGCAGAGCCATCCCACTCGTCGAGCCATTCGGCAAGCTGTTGCGCCGAACGGAGCGGCCGGGCCGCTCCGTCGGCCCCAACCCAGCGCGCCTCCATGGCACAAAAGCCATCCTGGGCACACTTGGCCAAGACGAGCGGCACATTATGGGTAAGGGGCAGTTTCGAGGTCAACAGGCCAAGCAACTCCGCCGTTGCCGTTAGGGGAAGCACCGAGACATCCGACTCTAGCGTCTGCCGGCTGAACGTCACCTTCATGCTTTTGCCCAGGCCATATAGGCGCCAGGTCTGCGGCTCATTCTGACGCACCGCGCGCACCTGGCCATCCATGTGTTCCAGCCTGCAAAGCGCCTTCTCTATATCCGCCAAGGTGGCCGGCGGAGGTTCCTGAGCGTATTGCCTGGCCTCCGTTTCCACAAAGAGGTTGGCCACGAGGGCGTCTTGGTCTAGCCTGTCCGCCTCACTCTCCAATTGGGCGATAAAGGCATCGAGCTGCTCCTGACGAAGGTTATGCTGCAGAGCCTGCCGCGCCTTGGACAGCACGGGCTGCATCCTGCCGACGAAATGCGTAAAAAGCCCGCAACGATGCCGCAAAACTTGGTAAACCCGCATATCGACGCTATCTTGCAGCAGCATATTGTAGACGAGAACTTGAGAGTGTTGCTGGCCGATGCGGTCCACGCGCCCAATGCGTTGCTCCACCTTGCTCGGGTTCCAGGGCAGATCATAGTTGATGACCGCGCTCGCCGCCTGGAGGTTCAGCCCCTCGCTGGCCGCGTCGGTGCACACCAGCACCTCGAGCTCGCCCCGCTCCAGGCGCTCTGCCACCTCGGCTTTGCTCACCTTCTTCCACTCTCGGCCATCCCAGATCTGGCCGCCCTCGCCGCTGAAACAGCCCAACACCTTGCCGTATATCGGGCGCAACCGGTCTCTGAGGTAGGACATGGTGTCCTGGTATTCGGAGAACACCAGCACCGCCCGGCCCTCAGAGGTCAGCCTTTGCAGCACGCACCGAAAGCAAGCCAGCTTGCTATCTGTGGGGCCGAGAGCACCGAGGCGCGCCAAAAGGCTCTCGATCTCGCGCTTTTCCTTTTCGGCAGCCGCCGGATCGGCGGGCACGGCCGGGTCTATTCGCGTGTCCAAGTCGGCGTCGAACAGGTCTCGCTCATCCACCTGCTCCTCTTCCGGCAGCGCCCAATCCTCCAGCCATTGGCGCTGGATGACCCGCTCCAGCTTGGCCATGCGGCGCATCAAACTACAACGCAGCGCGTGGGGCGAACTGGCCGCACGGCGCCGGTAGATGGTCATCACAAACCCCTTGCCGCCCTTCTCTCGCTCTAATTCATCGTATCGGCGATCGATATAGCCGGTGATGGCCTCGTAACAGTCGCGCTCGGCCCGGTCTTGGTAATCAAACACCACATCCTTCACCTGCCGCCGGGCAGGGGGGCGGCCCAGCAGCCCCATACGGTGATACTGGCGCAGCGTCTCGCGGGTGTTGCGATGCATCTGCCGGCCGAGAGGCGCTCCTCGGCGCAGCCACTCGGCGCGCTGCTGACGGAGCTCGCCGGTGAGGCCAAAGCTCAAACTGTTCGCAATGCTTTGCGGGGTGCTGCTATCGACATCCGGAGGGGCCGGCGGGAACTCGGAGTCGGCAGCCACCAAGCGGCCGATCGTCTGAGCGGTCGGCAGACTCAATGACCTCCCTGCCTTGAGGGCCGCTATGCCGCCGTAAAAGGTGCGGATGTCAGCAAAATCGACCATCCAGCGCCCCCCTACGCCCAGCGTGGTAAGCAGGTCCCACGGCTCCCAGGGCTGGGTCTGCATAGGAGTGGCGCTGAGCAAGAGGATGCCGCGCGCGCGTCGATATAATTGCAACTCGCGCAGCAACTGCAAGAGGAGGTTGGCCGAGTTGAATTCACGCTCTACAGGGGCGCTGCGTCGCGCGGCATGGGCCTCGTCCAGCAAGACCAAATCCCACGGCGGGGCCGAGAGCACCGTCTCGCGATGGCCGGGCAGGCGCGCCCACTCGCGGCTGAGCAACACCACGGCGCAGCGGCCCAACGCCTCCGCCGCTTCGCTTTTCTCCGTGCGCCCGTCGGGGTGCACCAGGTGGCCCCGGTCCCAATAGGGCACCAGGAGCCCCCCTTTTTCGCGCAGCTCCTCTTGCCATTGCTTGAGCAGACCGGCCGGGACGAGCAACAGCGCGCGCCTCACGCCGCGGCCGGCCATGAGCCGCCGGAGCACAAAGATGGCCTCGATGGTCTTGCCCATGCCCACCTCGTCGCACAGCAGCCGGCCCGCCGGAAAGGCGCGCGTACAATCCTCCACGACGTGGCGCTGATGGGGCCAGAGGGCCACCGGCGCCGTCGCATCGCAGGCCAGCTCGCCGTGGGGCAGATAGGGCGCGGCGGCGATGAAATGCCAGAGCATGGCGGTGGCGGCCACCGTCCGATCGAACACCATCTCGGCCGGGGGCTCTTGGGGCGCAAAGGTGAGGAGCTTGTGACGCACGGCCTCCGGCAGCGGCAAGGTATATACATAAGGGTCCCGGTCATCCCACAAGTCGGCGAAGCGTTGCCGGTAGTGTTCGACAAACTCGGCATCCTCCCAGCCGCTGGCCACCACGACCTCTTCATAATTCTCGACGAGGGCCTGGCCCGTCTCGTTATCGCTGCCGGAGAAGGCGATGCGGTTCCCCTCTCGATCCTCGATCAGGCCGAATTTGGCGTGGACGATGCCCCGCCCGCGACGCATGACGCCCACCCGCACCTCCAGCCAGCCGCGCGCGACCAGCCAGGCCAGCATGGCCAGGCGGTTCCTTTCCAGCGCCGCCTGGGGCGTCTTGAGCTTGCGCAACAGCTTTTCGGCCAACAGCGAGCCATCGCCGGAGGCCAGCAAGGCGTCCACGTCCTGCGGGTCGAGCTGCTCGTTGACCAATAGCCGGACGGCGGGCGCGGGGGCCTCCTCGCCGAGCCGCAGCAGGTTCTCGATCAGGCCGCCAAAGCCGCGAGCCGCCACGGCCAACACGTGGCTGGAAAAGTAGGCGCAGCAGCGGTCGTAGCGCACGGCGCACGACAGCGCCGGGACGTATAGGGCCTCGAGCAGTTGCTGATCGGGCCCGCGCAGAAAGCGGGGCCACTTGTGGCTACGCAAGGTGCGGCTTTTTTGTGGCATCTTGACCTCGAAAACGCCAAGCTATGAGCTGCCGAGCGCCCAAGGGCTTACATCATCCTCGGCTGCAACTCGCGCGGCTCCTTCCATTCCGGCGGCTCCAGCCCAAAGAGCGGTTTGAGCAGGGCGTGCCAGGCGCGGAACTCGGGGAATTCGTCGGCGGCCGTCTTTTTGCCCTTTTGGCCCGGGAAGCGCACCGCCTCGGGCGCGGCGCGCACCAGCGCCTCCATCAGTCTGGCGCAGGCGCTCTCTTTTTTGCCCCAAACCTCGTCTCCCCCTTCTTGGCCGAGGCTCTGGGCAAAATCCCAGCCCTGTTGCAGGGCCAGGCCGCGCGCGGCGCCGATGCCCGCTTGGCCGCCCCCGGCCTCCAGGTAGCGCAAGGCCAGCGCATGGCACATGTCGATGGCGCTGGCAAAGACCTCATCGCCCGGGTGCACCTGGCGGCTCGGGCGCCTGCGCCCCGTGCCGCCCCCGTTTGCGAGCGCCATCTGCTCCGCTTCGTCGCGGATCGGCCGCTCGCGGCGGCGCTCCTGAGCCGAGAGGAGCGCCACCCGGTCGCCCTTTTTGTGCAGCAGGCCGGCCTCCAAGAGCTGGTTCACGTCCATGCCCACCGAGCGGCCCAGCAGCATGGCCTCGTTAAAGCGGAACTCTTGGGCGCCCAAGACATCCCAACAGAGCAACACAAAGCGGCTGGCCGCGTCCACCCCTTGCAGGCCCCGCGTGGCGAGCTGCGCCACGCGCCACTCGGCCACGGCGTCGGCGGCGTCTTGGATGGCCTGCTCGACCCCCACCGGCCGGCCGGTGTCGGTGCGCACCTCCTCGTAGCGCGAATAGACCCCCATGGCCGGGCCAAAGGCGCCCACGAGCTGGTCGATGGGGTTGAGGCCCTCGTCCTTCAGCCGCGCGGCGGTGCGCTGCGCCGCCTGGCGGATCTCCTCTCGCAGGGCGTCGTCATAGTAGCCGCGGCCGGCGCCCTCGCCCCGCTTGCGCGCCACCAACAGCACCGTGCTCTGGGCGGCGTTCTTGCGCGCCTGGTGCAGCGAGTGCTGGCTCTCGGTCATCACCGGCCAGGTGGCGGTGATGGTGAACCCGGCGGCGATGAGGGCGCGAAAGAGATCGGCCCAGGCGCTCTGCTCCTTGTGGGTGAACATCACCGTCATCGCGCCGTCGTCGCGCAAGACGCGATGACACTCTCGAAAGACATCGGTCATCAGCCGCCGATAAAAGGCGTGCGCCTCCTCGCGGGCCTCTTTGGCGCTCTTTTTCCCCTGCCGGAAGCGGCTGAGATTGACCACCGCCTCCTGGTCGTGCTCGCAAAGATAGGTGCTGAACCACGCCGGCCGGCGGTGGCCCTGGGTGCGCTTGAGCCAGACGTAGAAAAAGTCGGCCAATTCGGCATACTGCACATTGTCGGCGTAGGGCGGATCGACGACGACGGCCGTCACGCTGCCGTCCTCCAGATCGGGCAGGGCGGCGGCGTTGCCCTGGCTCACCGCGACGGGGCGCGCCTGGGGGCTGCGCGGCAGGCGGCAGAGCTTTCGATAGGCGTCTAGCACGTTGTCGATGGCCCATGCCAGCCCGCCGCCGGCGACGCAGGCCGCCATCTCGGCAAAGGTTGCTTTGAACGAGAAATCGTGCTTGTTAAAAACGTTGGCCATTGTATTGCGATAAGGATGCCATATACTGAGCTTTGCGTTGTAATTGATCAGTTTATCGATAACGAACGACAGCAAATGCACCACCGCCTCGCCCAGCTCCTCCCCCTCGGCGGCGAGGATCTCGGCGCGCAGGCGGCGCAGCTCCTCCACCAGCACGCCCAGAGCCAGCAGCTGGCGCGGGGCAAAGAGGGAGGCCCAGGTGGTCATACCGCGATCCAGCGGCTCCTTGGTCTTGTCGCCCAAGGGAATCTCTTCCGTAGGGAGGATGCCCTCCCGCTCCCAGGCGGGGCGCAGCCGGGCCAGCTCCTGCTCGGCGGCCTCGAGGGCGCGCAGGTCGGCCTCTTCGGCGGGGCGAAAGTCGAGCTTGGCCGCCTTGGTCACCACGGCATAGAGCGCCTGGCCCATCTGGCCCTTCTGGGCCATGGCCTTGATATAATCGGCGGGTATCTCCACGCGGGTGAACAGCGACCAGCCCTTGCCGCGCGCGTAGGTGGGCAGGGGCGGGCGGCGCAATTGCCCCGCCTCGCGGCCCACCTGGCGCACGCGGATCGTCCAGCGGCCCTCGGCGGCGTCGAGGATCAGCGGCTCGGCGACGACGTGCGGCCCGCCGCGCGGCCGCGAGAGCGACCAATCGGGCACCAACGGCGTGGGGTGGCCGGTGTCGGGGCAGGGCACGGTGCGGGCAAAGAGGTAGGCGTGCACAAGTGCCAGCTTCTCACGGGGGTAAAAGGGCTCCAACCGTTCGGCGGCGCGGCTTTCCCAGACCTGGCCCCATTTTCGCGCCGCCTGTGCAATGCGAGCCCCGAAGCGGAAGGGATAGTCCACCGTCGCTTCGAGGACGGAGCAGGCCACCGGGTTGTACTCGTTGGCCAGGGCGCGCAACCCTATGCGGGCGGCCTCCAAAGGGATGGAGCCGCCCCCCGCCATGGGGTCGAGCACGACGGGCAGCTCGCCCCACAGCGCACACATCGCCCGATGGACCTCGGCGACGTCCGGCTCTCTCACCGGATTGCTAAAGGCGCGGCCACCGCCAAAGCCACCCTCGACATGCTGTCCGCTGTCCATCATGGCGCGAACCTTGACCAACTCCTTGCCTGGCCGGCAAAACCCCAGCAGCCGCTCAAAGGTCTCGCGGTCGAAATCGGCGGGCAATAGCGTGCCGAGCACCGCCGCCCTGGAGACGGTCAGCGGGCGGCGCGCCCACCAGACGTGGAGGAATGTCGTGGGAGCAAGCGCACTGGCGCTTCCGCGCTCTCTCATGCACTCCACGCCGATGGCCTGGGCGGGGAGCCACTCCTCGATCAGTAGGCGCGGTCGTTCGCTCATCGGACGGCCTCCGTCAGGATACGCAGCGCGCGCAGGGCGCGGCGGTTGTCATCTTGCAATAACAGCCCCAGCCACCAGGCGGCCTGGTCGGGGTCGGCGTGGCGCAGGTGCTCGGCGGCGCGCAGCAGGCGCTCGCCGTCGGTCAGCCTGGCGCTGAGGAGGGCGAAGCAGGCCAGGCGCGCCCCCCAGGTGGTGTCGAGGGGGCGGTAGGGGCCGGGGGCCGGCGCGCCGCAGACGCCGACCGCGTCGCGCAGCATGGGCCTGGCCGCGCTAAGGGCCAACGGCGAGAGCGCGCCGACGCGCCGCAGGCGGTCGCGGCCCTCGGCGTCGGCCTGCCGGCGGTAGACGATGGCCGCCAACCCGCCCTTGCGCCGCGTGATGCGCAGCGCAAAGGGGGCCTGGCGCAGGGCATGGGCGAGGGCGTTAGAGGGCGGCACCGGCGCTCTCCACGGGGCCGAACTCGGCCTCGAGCTGCACCCGGCCGCCGGCGGCGGCCCTGGCCTGCTCCAGCTTGGCCCCGGCGTTCGGCATGGGCCGGCCGGCGAAATCGAGCGCCAACGTCGCGCGGAAATAGGCGCTGCCCCCCTGCGCCCCGCGCAGCAAGCGCTTGGCCATGTCGAGGGGGTTCAAGGGGTTGTTGTGCCGGACGTTCTCGACACTCAGGTTCGCCGAGCCGCCGTCGCTCAGCACGGCCGAGGCCTGCACCGAGAGGCGCAAGGCGCTTGCCCCCAAGGGCTGGGCCACGCTCAACAGCCGGTCGGCGGAAGAGAGGTCATCGACCCACAGCTTGAGGTCCAGGAGCGGGCGCCGGGCGGCATAGGCGATGGCCTCCTCCCAGCTCGTGGTCGTCACGGGGCGATCGAGGGTGGAGGGCGGGCTCCAGGCGCGGTAGGCCGCGTCGACGACCACCAGGCGCTCGCCGTCTTGCCAGGTTCCATGCAAGAGGCCGACGTCCAACGCCTCGCCTATCTGCTCCTCGCTCGCCCCTTTGGCCCTGGCCGCCTCGGCGAGGGCCAGCCGTTGCGGCTCGCCCTCCTCGATGGGCTCGCTCACGCGGAGCCACTCGGCGGCGCAAGGGGCATCGGGCGGGGCCAGCAACACATCGCTGCGCAGCGCCACGGCGTAGGGCTGCGCCCCTTCCTCGCGTCGCCTCGCGCCCGGCGGGCCGCTGACGCGCCCCTGGGCGTCATAGACGTCGCCATCGGGCTGGCGCAGGAGCAGCTTGCCCTCCCGAAGGGCGTTCAGGATGGCGCGCTGGAGCGGCTCGCCGTTCAGCATCAGGCGCAGCCGAGGGTGCGCCAGCGCCCGCTCGTGGACGGCGCTGGCGGGGTAGGCGCCCTCGAATTCTAGCGAGGGGGTGGCGCCGGGCAAGATCTCTGCTAACAGCAGGTCGGTATCCAGGGCATCGCCGGGTTGGTAGATCAGGTTTTCATCGTCGAGCAGCTTTTTGATCATCTCCTGGCCGTGCACCTGGGCCAGGGCGCTTTCGTCGGAGACCAGGTATCTCTCCGAGAGCGTCACCGAGGGTCGCCCCTGAAAGACGACGCGGTTAAAGGCCCTGTAGGTCTGGAAGCGCGCCCGCTTGCTGAAGAGGGGCAACAGGCGCTCGACCTCCTCCAGCAGCGGCGTGGTGCCTCTTTTGCCCTGGAGCTTGGCCTGTTCCTCTTGGCGCACCCTCTCGGCGGCTTTCAGGCGCCGCACGGTGGCGACGGCCTCCTCCAAGAGCGAGGGCGTGGGCGCGATGCCCAGGATGGCGTTGCGAAAACGGCGGGGGAACTTGGCCTCGGGGTTCGAGTCGTCCTGATAGTCGCACACGGCTTGGGCCAACGCCTCGCTCTCGCTCAACACCAGTTGCAGCTCGGCGCCGTCGGGCACGGCCTTGGCGCTGGAGGGCCAGGCCACGAGGCGAAAAATATGGCCGCCGAAATAGCTCTGGGCCAAGGTCAGCACCGCCTGCCGGGCATCCTCGCGGGGGATCTCGTTCGCCCGCTCCTCGATGATCTTGTTGGCGTTCGGCTCGTAGCGGAATTGGAAGCGGGTGCCGCCGGGGTCCTTGTAGGTGTGCCAGCAAACGCTCATCAAGCGGTCGAGGGCCTCGCCGGGCTCGTGCCCCGCCTCGTTGGGGCGCAACACGGCCAGGGTCAGGTCGCGCTTGTCCATGGCCGCCGCGCCGGTGAGGGGCAGGCTTTCCAGCAAGAGCGCCGAGGCGACGCGGCGATGGATGTCGGTGGAATAGTCGGCGTCCAGCCGGCCGGCGTGTTGCACCACGTCGGCATCCACCGCGGGCATAAAGCGGTCGCGGGCGAGGCGCTGCAACAGATCGGCCTGGATGCGCGGGCTGGTCCAATCCAGGTCGCCGGCGCTGATGAGATACAATGCCCGCCCCTTGTCCCACACGTCGCGCAAGATGCGGGCAAAGAGACGCAAGACGCCGCGACTCTTGTGAAAGCCCTGCAGCGCGCCGAGCCGGTCTTGGGCGGTGAGCAACAGCCGGGGATGAAAGGGGTAACAACGCACGATCTGTCGGGCATAGTCGGCCGTTGCCGCCTCTGGCGGCAAGGTGCCGGGGCTCTCGGCCTGGATGCGCTTGTAGGCGTTGTAATATTCGGCCGAGGCTTCCTCCGCCGCCTGGCGGCCGATGCGCTCGAACAGCCTGCGGGTGATGACCTCGGCCGTCTCCTCGCCGATGGGGTCATAGTCGCTGACGCGGCGGCCGAGGACGTCGTCCAACACGCCGGCGGCGCGCTCCACCGCCTCCTTGAGCTCCTGGGCCTGCTGCTCATAGGCCGGCTGGCCGGCCGGATCGGTGATGACCAGCACGGCCTGCCGCCGGGCGCCGATCTCGGCCATCAGGGTGTTGATAAAGGCGAGGATGGCGTTCTGCGCCTGGGCATTTAGATGGGCCATATAGATGACCAGCTCGTCTATCAGCACGAGCAGCGGCTTGTCGGGCAACATGGCGCGCACGGCGCCGGCGTTCGGCACGTTCAAGGGGTCATCGAACGCTTGGAGCGCCCGATAGCCCTCGACGCCGCCCAGCTGATAGGCCAGCTCACCCCAGAGGCTGTGCGTTTGCAGCTCTCCATGGGCGCCGCAGACGCTGGAGCCAAAGCTGCGCCCGTCGACGCCGGCCACGACGACCTCGGCGGGGCGGCCGGCGGCGGGCAAGAGCTCGGTGCCCAAAGAGAGCTGGGCGATGTTGCGGGCCAGATGCCAGAGGGCGATGAGGGCGTGCGTCTTGCCGCCGCCGAACCCCGTGCTGAGCCGCAGGGTCGCGCCGGGCTCGCCGGGGTCGGCCAGCCGCTCAAAGACGGTAGCGATGACCTGCTTCAAGCGGGCGGCGGGATGGGTATTGCGAAAAAAGACCAGTGGATTCTGATAGACATCGGGCGCGACGCCCTCGACCACGTGCCCAAAATCCGCCGCAAAGAGGGCATCTTGCAGGTCTCCTTTGAGCACCTCGGGGCGCGGCATGCAGGTTTCGAGAATGGGTTTCATGGCGCATCTCCGCAGGTTCGGTCCGTTGGGTCAAGACGGGCACTATTGTAGGGGATGTCGAGCGGTACAGTCAAGTCGACAAAAATAGGAAAGGGTAGCGATTGAAATCGCGGCACCTCCGCCAAGCTTGCCTCCGCAGGCTAAAGGCCGAGTCGCCGCGTTTTCATGCTTCGTCGTGTCCCCCGGACATGGGGAGACTCCTCCGCCTCACCGTCTGCGGATCAGGGGCAGCTCCAGGCGGCCGCCGACGATAAAGCCCTGCACCAGCGCGCCGCGACGGCCCGAAGGGTTGGCCACATAGACATCGTAACGCCCTCGGGGCATATCGGCGCCCACGATCCCCTGCAGGCGGTTGCTGCTGCTCCATTCGCTGGGCAAAGCTCGCTGGCCGAGGTAGAGCTGGGCGCCCGGTTCCAAGTTGCTCCCATAGACCGTGATGTTGGCCGACTGCCCCACGCCCACCCCCGAGGGCACGACGCGCTCGATATAAGGCGTCACCCAAGGGGAGAGGGACACCGCGTCGATCAGGGCCCAGGTTCCCACGCTGCCCGGTGTGTAGGCGATCTCCACGCGCACCGTCTGCCCTCGCCAAGGGGTCAAATCCACCTGGCCATGCTCCCACGCCGGATAGCGTTCGCCGTTGGGCAACCTCGGCCAGGCGGAGGGGCGATCGCTGCTCCAAACCTGGCTTTGCGCCCCTTCTGGCCCCACCAAGGCGCGCAAAGTGCCCACGGATCCTCCTTCGGGCAGGGCATACACCCAGGAAAGGGTGGGGTTCTGCATAGCCGCCGGGATGGTAACATACTGCCACAGCCCATAGTTCGGCCAGGCGACCTCGGCGGCCCCCAATGCGCCCGCCGTGACCCCCAGGCGGGCCACTCGGGCGCCGTTTTGCCCAAAACATCGAGGTTGGGGGCAAAAGCCCCAGGGCACCTCGAGGTAGCTCACGCTGCCCCGCGCATACCAGGCCGCGCCGGCGCTCTCAAAGCTTCCGTTCAACAAAAGCTCCGGCGCGGCGCTGAGATAGACTGCCGCGCCCTGCAGCGCCGAGGCGTCGGGCCGCCACAAAACCTGCGCCGCATAGCCGCTCGCCGAAACCTCCACGTGAAAGGCCCCCTCGCTCGGTATCGGCAATTGATAGTAGCCGCCGGGCCCGGCGCGCGCCTCCGCCTGGGCGTCGGGCAAGAGGCGGGCCGACGCCTCGGGGATGGGCACGCCGCGCACATCTCGCACGGCCCCGACAAAGACGCGGGTGGGGGCCGGCGTGGGGGTGGGGCTGGCGGTCGGGGTGGGCGTCAGCGTAGCGCCGGAGGAGATCGTCGTCTGTGCGTCGCCGTTGCCCGAAGGCCAGCCCTCGATGTTGCCGGCGATGTCTCGCGCCCGAGAGCGAAAGTACACCGTCTCGCCCGGCGCGGCCAGCCCAAAGCTCGCCTGGGTGGCCGTCGTCCAACTCTGGCCTGGGGTCACCGCCCAATCCTGCCACGACCCGCTCGCGCCGCGCCGATACTGGATCTGGAATTCGAGCGTGGGAGAGCAGGCATCGCTCCCCGACCAAGAGACCGTAAAAGGCAGGGTGGAGCTCGCCGGCAGCGCGTTGACGCGAGAAGTGGGCGGCACGCCGTCGCACAGCGCCGCCGCCGGGGCCATCCAGATGCCGTCCGGCGAGAGGCGATACCGTGCCGAAGGGTTGTCGGGGTCGATCATATAAACTTCGGAGGTCGTGACGAACCATTGCCCGGTGTGCTGCGTCCAGGTGGCTTCCTCATAGATGATATAACGCCCGTCGAACGTCCAGCCGCCCGGGCGGGCCGAGGTGGTGGCCCCTGCGGCTTTGTACACCTGCCGCGCGTCGCTCCCATCGGCATCGACCACCCAGAGCTCGCCGAATTCGACGCCCGGCGGATAGGCGGCAAAAGCCAGGCGCTCCCCGCTCGGCGACCACTTGGGGCTGCTGGCCACCGGCTCGGCCAAGAGCTGCTGCGGATCGCTGCCATCCGCGTTCATGACCCAGATAGTATCCGTATCGGCTTCCAGGCGGTCGGAGATAAAGGCCAATTTGCTGCCGTCGGGCGACCAGGTCGGCCGATCGTCGTAGGCGCTGTTGTCGGTGAGGCGCGTCAGCGCACGGTCGCTGAGGCGCAAGAGGTACAATTCGGCTTGGGCATAGTCCGTGTCACCCCCTCGGCGAAAGGCGACCCGGGCTCCGTCGGGCGAGAGGGCGGGCCAATAATCGCCCTCCTCCTCGTCAATAAGCTGCTGGAGATTGCCCCCGTTGCGGTCCATGATATAAAGATCGAGGGAGCCATCTCGTTCGCTTTCAAAGGCCACATAGCCACACAGCCGGCCCAGCGACGGCGCGCCATCCCAACCGGCGCTGTCGGTCAGGCGGCGCAGGTTGCTGCCCCCGGCGGCAAAGGCATAGACCTCCCAGTTATCGTCCTGCCAATACTGGGCCACAACCTCTATGCAATCCGCATAGGGCGCGGGGACATCCAGCAGCGAGGCCGCAGCGGGGCGCGGGCCGGGGCGATCGGCGGGGAGGACGCGGGCCGGCAGGCGCCGCAAAGAGACATCCGCCGCATATCTCTGCGTCGGCGGCGACGCCCCCCCTGCCTGGCCTAGTCTCGCCGCCAAGAAAACGAACGCGATCATCAAGAGCAGGCACGGCCACAGCGTGCCCATGGAGGGTCGTCTGAGCCGCGAGCGTTGTTTGTTCGGCATCATCCCTTTACCTGAACGGAGACCTCTACGCGACGCCCGGCGCTGCCGATAGCGTTTCCACAGGCGATTATACACCGATACCGCTCTGAGGCGCCATGCGACCAAGCCGGGATCTGCCTCGGCGCGAGGGACGAGGCCATGGCGCACCCCACAGTTGGAAACCGGCGGCTGATACCCCAAAAGGCGGCAATTGTAACTGCCGACCATCGCAAGCCTCCCAACATGCCGGACAGCCCCGACCCCTCTTCCCTTTTAAGGGCTAGGCAATGCGCGGAAATCCTGCTACACTGGATTCGTCACCCCCTTCACGCGAAACGTCCGGCGATGCAGACACCCCACCCGAGGGGGCGGTTGGGGGAATTCACACGCATACCGACCCATGAGAGGGAGCAAGATGGAACAACGCAGATTTGGCGACAGTGATCTGACCTGCTCGGCCCTGGGCTTTGGCACCTGGGAGATGAGCACCACGCAGTACGGTGAGATCGACGTGGCCGAGGCCAGCCGCGCCGTGCACGAGGCCATAGACCATGGCATCACCCTGTTCGACACGGCCGAGGTCTATGGCCCCTACCATTCGGAGGAGCTTTTGGGCAAGGCGTTGGGCAAGCGTCGCCAAGAGATCGTCCTGGTGACCAAGGTCGGCTTTCAGATCATCGAAGATCCGACGCCGCGCATCGGCCCGCGCAACTCGCGTTACGAGCACATCGTCGCCCGGGCCGAGGGCTGCCTCAAGCGGCTGAACACCGATTGGATTGACCTCTTGCTGATCCACTGGCCCGACCACAACACCCCTTACGACGAGCCGATCCGCGCTCTGGAAGACCTCAAAGCGGCGGGCAAAATCCGCTATTATGGGGTATCCAACTTTGCCCCGGCGATGATGGCCGCGGCGGAAAAAGCCGGCCACCTGACCGCCAACCAAGTGGGATACAACCTCTTTGATCGGCGGGTGGAACATGCGGTGTTGCCCTACTGCCAGGCGCATGGCATCGGCTTTATGGCCTACGGCACCCTGGCCTACGGCTTGCTCACCGGCGCCTTTACGCCGGAGACGACCTTCCTCGATTGGGACTGGCGCTCGCACGGCAGCGCATTCGGGCTGCCGCTGTTCGAAAAGCATTGGTTCCTCAAGGAACTCAAGGTCGTAGAGCGGCTAAAGGGCTTGGCCGCCGAGTATGGCAGGTCGGTGGCCCAACTGGCCATCGCCTGGGTGCTCAGGCAACCGGCGGTGACGGTGGCCTTGGTGGGGATGCGCAACAGCCGCGAACTCCGAGAGAACGTAGCCGCCGTGGATTGGAAGCTCACCAAGGAAGATGAAGCCGAGATCGAGCGCATTTTCCAAGAGGAGGGCGTGCCCACCTACGTCGACGCCCGGCAAGCGCTCTAGAGGCAAGGCGGGCTGGCCTCCCCACGCCTCATTGTCGAACGGGCTATGCCCGCCAACGGGCATAGCCCGCTTCATAGAAGGCAACGCGCCCTAATCGTGCTTGAGCTGATCCAACGGCGGCTTTAGATCGGGCGGCAGCGGCGACACATAAGTCAAGCCCTCCATGCGCTTCTGCCAATCGGCCCTGGCCCGCGCCAAGGCATCGGGGTCGGTGAGCAGGTCGATGACCGTGCCCGCCATCACCTTGCTGGCAAAAAGCGTGGACTTGTGGCCGATGCTGGTGCCGCTGATGGCCACATTTTGCCACGAGTGCCCCGGCGCGCCCACGAGGAAACAGGCCGTGCCGAATTCTTGGGTGGGCGTGTTCCAGGCCACATCGGCCACATCGCTGGAGCCCCCGCCGCCCTTGCGTTCCTCGCCGTAGGGGTCATAAATGCGCGGGTTGAGGTTCACGTCCATCAAGGACATGGCGTCGGGCAACGGGCTTTTGCGTAACGAGGTGCGCTTTTCCTCAGGCGAGATGCTCTTGGCCAGCTCGGCGGCAAAGGCCAGCTCCTCTTCGGTATAGGTCGGCGCGCCGATGGCTCGCATGTTGGCCACCACCAGCTCGGCCAGCGGGCGGTTGGGCATGCCGTTGTGCACGCCGGTGAGAAAGCGCACTTTATGAGTGGTGCCGGCCATCAGGTCCGCGCCGTCGGCGATGCGCAACACCCACTGATAGTAACGGTCGACCAACTCGCGTTCGGGGGCGCGCACGTAATACCAGCTCCGCGCATAGGCCGGCACCACGTTGGGCTCGTGGCCCCCCTCTTCGATGACATAGTGCATGCGCGTCTCTTGCACCACATGCTCGCGCATATAGTTCACGCCGACGTTCATCAGCTCCACGGCATCCAACGCGCTGACCCCCTGCTCCGGCGAACCGCCGGCGTGGCTGGGCTTGCCGAAGAACTCGAATTTCACCGAGTTCATAGCGTTGCCGCTGCCTAAAAAGACGCCATTGACCGAGCCGGGATGGTGCCCCAGGCAAGCATCCACCCCCTCAAAGACGCCATCGCGCACCATAAAGACCTTGCCCACCAGCGTCTCCTCGGCCGGGCAGCCGAAACACTTGATGGTGCCGGGCAGCCCATAGGCATCCATCGCCGCCTTGACGGCCAGCGCTCCGCCCAGGGCCGTGGTGGCATAGCCATTATGGCCGCAGCCATGGCCCGCGCCCCCTTCGATGCGCACCTTGCGATAGGGCACCGCCTCTTGCGATAGCCCGGGCAAGGCATCCAACTCGCCCATCAGGCCGATGACCGGCTTGCCGGAGCCATAGGTGGCCACAAAAGCCGAGGGCATGCCGGCCACCCCCCGCTCGACTTGGAAGCCGTTCGCTTCCAACAAATCGGCCAGCAACTTGGCGGTCTGCCATTCCTGCAAACCGACCTCGGCCAGCTCCCAGATGCGTTGGTGCGTGTCCACGAGCAGATCGCGATGTTCATCCACCCAGGCAAGCGCGATTCGCTTGGCTTCTGAAGACATGACGCTCCTTTCGTCAAAACCCCAGCTTTTTCCCCAGGCGCCGACGCTCTGCGGCCCTATGTCCAGGCAACGACGACCAATCGTCGCGCGTTATGGTCGTACTCAGCGCCCGACAGATCGCCGTAGGCGGCGGTGCGCACAAATCGGCCTCCTCTTCGCGACAAGCGCCTACCAGGGCTGTTCTTCCTCATACAACACATACGACTCGGGCGTGGTCGGCGGGGAAAAGATGGCCAACGCCACCAGGGTGGTATCGCCGGTGTTGCGGGTCATGTGTTTGGCATCGGGGGGAAAGAGGACGGCATCCCCGGCCTGGACGGCCGCCACCTCGCCTTCCACCCATACCTCGCCCTGTCCTTCGAGGATGTACACCAGCTCCTCGGTGGCGCGATGGGCATGGAGCGGGCGCACCACCGCGCCCGGCTCGCAGCGCATGACGGCCATCGAGAGGTTATTGGCCCCCAGGGTATCGCGGGTCACCAGCCATTGCAACGTCCGCCCGCACATCGGCCGGACGGGCACCGCGTCGGGGGAGATTCGTCTCACGGGCATGGTACACCTCCTGCCCAGCGCCTACTCTACTTGTCCGGATCCGGCAGCATGAAATCGCGCACCAACGCCGTCAGCTCGCGCAGGCCGGCGATGAAACTGCGCAAAGTGCGCCGCGTGGCGCCATAATTGTCGAACTCGTCCACGGTCATGCCGTCCGGTTCGTACGCCTTGCGGAACTCGGCCAACTTGTTGAGCTGGGCCAACAAAGCGGGCGGAACCGGATCGTCGATGCGCGGCACCACCTCGATATCGGAGGCGTTAAAGCGCACCTGCCAGCGATGGGGCGGGGAAATGACCATATCACCGCCGATGAACTGCGACCAGTGCAGGTGATTGCGAAAAGCGGCCGAGAGAAGGCGCAACCGATAGCCCCGCTCGCGATAGATGCGGTACGCCCGCTTCATCGCCGCCACGCCGGCCCACTCCAGGCATTCGGGATCGACGATGAGGTTCTCTTTATCCACGACGACCTTCAGCCAGTCATCCAGGCGCCCGACCATGATAGTGCACACCGGCCCCATAGAGGCGATGTCCTTGCCCTCGGCCTCGCGGCGTCGCAAGCCGCGCTCCACCGCCTCGGCCACGGCGATCGCCTGCGGGACGGTAAAGCTCACCGTGGCATTGATGCTCACCCCGCGATAGGTGGCCTCTTCGATGGCCGGGATGCCGGCCTTGGTCACCGGGATCTTGACGATGATATTGGGGGCCAGCCCGGCAAAGTGCACCGCCTGCTCGACGATGGCCGCCGTGTTGCGATAGAAGCGGGGGTCGGTCTGCATGGAGAGCCGCCCGTTGCGCCCACCAGAGGCTTCAAAGGCCGGCAGCAGTAACTTGGCGCCGGCCACCGAGATCTCCTCGGTGATCTTCCAGGCAATATCATCCTCCGTAGCGGTGGGCATTTCTTTGACCAACGTATACAGGCGGTCCTTCCACAGATGCATCTCTTGGCGGAGCACCGTGCCCACGATGACGGGGTTGGCCGTGGCGCCCACGGCGCCGTGCTCGATCGCATACTTGAGCTCCGCTTGCGAGCAGGAATCATTCCATAGCACCGTCGGGGTCGTGCTGACCATCTTGTGCAAGGGGCTCTTGTAGGGGCCCATAACAATACCTCCTGAGACAAGTGTTCGCTCGAGAGCCGCTTGCCTGATTGTACACATGATGGGAAAGGGCGGCAACGCAATCATCAGGCCGGCCGTTTGGCCATTCCCCCTCACCGTGCTACACTGCTCGCCCGATAACCCGTTTCGGAGATGCCCATGCCCTTCCCTGCTCAAGCCGCCGATATGCACGTCCATAGCCACTTCTCCGTCGATAGCCAGGCCACGATCGAGGCCATGTGCCGGGCAGCCATCGACCTGGGCCTGAAAGCGCTCTGCTTCGCCGAACATATGGACCTCAACCCCAACGATGAGGGCTATGGCTTTTTCCGCTACCAAGCTTATTCTCAAGCCATCGACGAGGCACGCGAACGCTTCGCCGACCGCTTGACAATCCTCAAAGGGGTCGAGTTCGGCGAGCCGCATCTCTATCCCCGCGAAGTCGAACGAATGAACGGCCAAGACCTGGACGTCATCCTGGCCGGCATCCACTGGATCGACGATCGCTTTGTGGGCGACCTTGCATTGCACCAAGCCTACGGAGCCCGTCAGGACCCAAGGCGTCTGTTCGAGCGCTACTACCAGGACATGCTGCGCGCCGTGCGTCACGGAGGATTCGATGTGTTGGCCCATCTCGATCTGCCCAAACGCTACCTGGGCCATGGGTGCGAAGAAATACCCCTTATCGACGAGGTGCTTCGGGAGGTCGTGCGCGCCGGCATGGCGTTGGAGATCAACACCTCGCCGCTGCGCAAAGGCGTGAACGCCTGCGCGCCCGATGCCCCCCTTTTGCGACGTTACGCCTCGGTCGGCGGCCGTCGGCTGACGCTGGGCTCGGATGCCCACGCCCCGAACGAGATCGCGACCGGTTTTGAGCGCGCGATGGAGTTGGCGTTGACGGCAGGGCCGGGCGATGTGGGCATCTATCGGCGGCGCTGCTTCATCCGCCTTGACGCGGAGGAGTCGCTCGTCTAGGGTTCGGTACAAGGCCTTGGCATGAGAGCCCCGCACTGCGATTGACACCCCGTGCCCGGCGTGTTACGATGCGCTTGCGTCGCCCTGAGGCATACACCGTTCCGGAGCGACGCCCGGCTTGGGGCAGGCCCGCGCCGGGGGATTCTATTTGTCAGCAGGAGGGAAGGGAAATGCCATCGACCGGCGCCTACCCCCTACGGCGTTTCTGGTTGTGGTGCGTGGTGCTGCTGTTCCCGCTCATGATGGCGTGGCTCTTGGCCAAAGGTCCTTCTTGGGCCCAAGAGAACCCCACGGCAGCGGTCGGCTTTTCTCCACCCATGGCCTCGGTGACCCCGGGCGATCCGATCAACGTGGACGTAACCGTGGCCGATGTAACCAACCTGGCCGTGGTGCAGGTGCGCGTCCGGTTTGACCCCGCCGTCCTGCAGGTCATCGACGCCGACACGAACATCACCGGCATCCAGGTCATACCCGGCGACATCTTTTCGGCGGCTCCGCCGCTATGGAACGCGGTGGGCAACGCCAGCGGCATCATCGACTATGCCGTCGGCGATTACGTGCCCCAGGGCTTTAACGGCAGTGGCATTATCGCCACCATCCCCTTCCAGGCTGTCGGCGCGGGGAGCAGCACCCTCTTTATCGAATACTTGCAGCTTCAGGACAGCGAAGGGGGCGAGATCGCGGCGACCACGTCTCAGGGAACCATCAACGTGCTCCAAGCCACCGAGACGCCCTCTCTCACCCCCACAAACACGCTCACGCCAACGGCCACCCTGACGCCGACGATCCCCATAACGCCCACGGCGACCTCCTCGCCGACGGCCACGGCCACCTCTACGGCTACCTCGCCCCCGCCGAGCGCCACCATACCGCCGACGGTTCCGGGGGCGGTGATCTTGCGTTTGCCGCTTGTCTTTTTGAATCGCGGCCTGGCCGAACCCACGCCGACGACGAGCGCCACCATGAGTGCCACCCCGGCGCCCAAGCTCAGCGCCACGCCGACGGCCACCCTGACGCCCAGCATCAGCCCCACGCCGAGCTACACCGTGCCGGCCAGCCAGACGCCCACGCCGACGCCTACGGTCACCTGCACGCCTGCGCCGCCGAGCTGCCAGCGCCTCGACCCTGCCGAGGCCAACGTGCTGGCTGAGATCGGCACGACCTTCTATCTCACCGTGGGGGCCTCTTGCCCGGCCGGCGATGCCTGCTGCATCCCGGCCGTCGGCGTCCAATGGTATGTGGACGGCGCGCTCGTGGCCGATCGCAGCCCCGTCCCGGGCAGCGATACGTTAGAGCTTCTGGTACAAGGGACAACGCCGATCGAAGTGCGGGCCTGGGTATACGTCTCCGAATGGCTGGGCTGCGAGGTGACCTGGATCGTCACGCCGGTGCCTCCGGGCACCCTGACGCCGGCGCCATCGCGCACGCCGACATCCACCCCCAGCCGCACGCCGACGGCGACCTCGACGCACACGATCACGCCAACGCCGAGCATCACCCCGACGCCCTCCGGATGCGACCAGGTCATCGTCAACGGCAGCGCCGAGACGGACACTGCCTGGAACTTTCCGCTCACCGCGTGGACCGGCGGCTACTCGACGACGCAGCGACACAGCGGTTGGCGCTCGCTGCGCACGGGTATCGAGAGCGGCGGCCCCGTATTCAGCTACTCATCGGCCGAGCAGAGCTTCTGGGTGCCCAACGACGTCACCGGCGGGGTATTGCGCTTCTGGTACTATCCGGTGGCTAATGGCCCCAATTACGACGGCGACCGCCACTATGTGCTTCTGCTCGATGAGCAAGGACAATACCAGGTGTTGATGAACATCACCTGGCCCGAGAGCAATGCCCAACGCTGGATCGAGGTCGTGATGAGCGATATCGATTGGACGCGCTACCGAGGCCAGCAGGTGCGGTTGCGCTTTGAGACGCTGAACAACGCCTGGGCCGGCACGGCGGTCATGTACACCGACGATGTCAGCCTAGAATTGTGTCGTTAGGCCAATGCAAAAGCGCCGGGGTGCATCGAACTCCTCAGCGGAAACCCGATGCGCCCCGGCACCGTAACGAACACGCCCTAATGACACACGGCGGATAGACACTCCAGAAGCGCTGCCGAGCGGATTGGCTTGCGCAAATAAGCCGCTGCCCCTAACGACATGGCCAACTCTCGCTCGTCGAGCACGGAGCAGACGATCACCGGAATCTGACACAACACGGGATCGGCCTTGATCCGCTGCAAAAGCTCCCAGCCATCTGGGTTTTTCATCATGAGATCCAACACCACGGCATTGGGATGGATTTCGGCGATGCGCTCCAACGCCGTCGCGCTCTCTTGCACGCCGATCAATTGATACCCCTCCTTGGCCAAATACCTCGAAAAAAGGGCGATCACGTCGGCATTGTCCTCGACCAGCACGATCTTGTAAGGTTGCTCGCTCGCCGCCGGCCATGTCAAGAGCAGCCGCCAACCTTCCGCCAGCTCCTCCTGAAGACAGGTGGCCCCTTGCGCTTGAGCCAACGCCAGCACAGTCGCCGGCAACTCCGGGGCTCTCTCTTGCAGAGGCGCCGTAGCCGTCAAGGCGCAAATCAGGCTCTCGGCGCGCCGCATCATGTGCACCACCAGCGCCTCGGTCAGAGAAGAACGAATGAGATAGGAAAGGGTGCCGAGCACAAACTGTCGAAAGAGAGATGCGCTCCCGGCCACGAGCATCCGCCCCGAATCCCTTTCCAGCCGCAAGGTCACGCCGTGCTTTTCCGCCAGCACCGACACCGCTTGCAGAACCCCCTCCAATTCCGTCGCCGCGTCGAACAGCCGCCGCTCCTCCGAGGCGATCGAGATTTCGGTCCACAGGGCATTTCCCTGCTCCTGGCCATCCGGCAAATCGTCGGCGGGCAACTTGTCCATCAGGGCAGCCGCCAAGGCCTCGATAGCCCTCCTTTGTTCCCGTTGAACCTGTCGGGCGCCGATGTGCAACGCCTCCTGGAGCTCCTCTAGTTCCTGGCCCAGAATATAGCGCAGGTGAAGCACCCGATAGGGGCGCCAAGCCCTATCGGTGGGTGAGGTGCCCACCGGAGGGCGAAGGGCCTCGATCGCCTCCATCATGACCCGCCGTAATTCCTTCACCGCGCCAGTTGTGCCCCCGCCCAGCATCGGGCGCAAGCGCGACAGGATAGGATGACGGCTGAGGTAGGCATAGTCGTAGAAATGAGTCAGCACATCATAGATTTCGTCAGCGAGACCTTCGGGTACGTCGGTTATCATGTCGGAAGCTTGTCGCCAGAATGTCGTTTCAGTGCTGGAATAGATGCCTGTAGCCTGCTATAGTAAAGTTGAGGGGGTAACAACGTACGCCGGATAAGCCCCCCATTTAACCGTTCCGCACAGGCGGAAATCACTCACCCGATATACGCCAGGCAGCCAAAGTGTAGCATGGTGAGGGGATTCGGTCAACAAGGGCAATGTCCATAAGGTAATCGTTCCCTTACTAACGGGCATTTGTTATATCATAAATAGAGAGCAAATGGAATTCAAAAATATTATTTTTAATATGTTTAGGCATTTTTTAGGTAAAATTAGACAACAGGAGGAAGTATATGTAGAATAAAAGGCAGCATGAGCCTATTTTTGATATCATCATAAGATAGGTCTATTATTACCAAATCCTACGAGTGAACTCAGGAGGCTAGCATGGGAAAGCATATAACAAGACGAGAATTCCTCCTTAAACCCGCATTGGCTGGAGCCGGTTTAGCAGTCGGTGGGTTGCTCAGTAGCTGTCAACCCAAAGTGATCAAAGAGACCGTCGTCGTCGAAAAGCCCGTGGAGAAGGTGGTCAAAGAGACCGTTGTCATCGAAAAGCCCGTAGAAGTAGAAAAAGTGGTTAAGGAGACCGTTGTAGTTGAAAAAGAGGTTACCGCGGTCCCGACCGTCAAAGAGAGTTTCACCTTAACCTATAACACTTGGTGGCCACGCATGGCTGATGACTTGACAGTAGTCATCCCTATATTCGAGGCTCGCTTTCCCTATGTCAAGATCGAACAACAAGTCCTTCCCTACATGGAGTGGATCCAAAAGTATGAGACCACTCTGGTTGCAGGTACCGCGCCCGACACCTTTTGCGGCAACCTGTTTATCTCGCCCAAGTTCTACGATCCTCGCTATCACATGGAATTCACTGAGCTCCTGGCCGGCGATGGTATTGACATCAAAAGGGACTACTTCATCACCGCCACCGAAATCTGGTGCGGCAAAGTTTATGGTATGCCCTTCGACTTGGACTGCAATGCCGTGTTCTATAACAAGGATATGATGAAAAAGTACTACGGCAAGGATCTCTGGGAGGACATGGATGGCAAATGGGATATCAACGACTGGCTTGAGATCATGCGCGCCTGCACCCAAGATACCAATGGGGATGGCAAGATCGATCAATGGGGTAGCGACGGCCATATGCCCAACCACGAGAACTGGAACCAATCGATGTCCTTCACTCGTGGTGGTACAATCTTTGACTATCAAAAGATGCAATACACTTGGGATAGCGAGATTGCCATGGAGACGGCCAAGATGGGCTATGATTGGTGGAC
>JACIWY010000499.1 GCA_014360745.1 Chloroflexota bacterium | reverse complement strand
CCCTCTTTCGAATCTGCGCCATGGACGGCCGGCGGCCTCGGCTCTGGGTCCGGCGTACGCGCGGAGCCGAGGCCGCGGCATTTATTGCCTTCCCTGCTGGACAGATCGCCCCCTCTGCATTATCATCTTTGCAACGGGCAGTGTACGATCCACAAGACCTTGCGGATATCCTGATGCCCATCCGAAATCGTCCTTGAGGAGGTAGCATGAAGGGTGTGATTCTCGCCGGTGGGCTCGGCACCCGCCTCTATCCGCTTACCTATGCCACCAACAAACACTTGTTGCCGGTTTATGATAAGCCGATGGTGTTCTATCCCATCCGCACCTTGGTCCAAGCGGGGATCACCGACATCTTGATCGTCACCGGCGGCCCCTACGCCGGGCATTTTTTGGGCGTGTTGAGGAACGGCAAACAGTTGGGCATCCGCCATCTGGAATACGCTTTTCAAGAAGAGGAAGGCGGCATTGCCCAGGCGTTAAGCCTGGCGGAGGATTTCAGCGATGGCGGAAATCTGGCCGTCATCCTGGGCGATAACACCACCGACGCCGACATCTCCGAAGCCGTGGCCGGATTCCGCAGTGGAGCGATGGTCTTTTTGCGGCGCGTGCCCGACCCGGAACGGTTCGGCGTCCCCGTGTTCGACCCGCAAGATCCTCGACGCATCATCGCCATCGAGGAAAAGCCGGCCCAACCTAAAAGCCAATTCGCCGTCACCGGCCTTTACCTGTACGATCACAAGGTGTTCGATTTTATCCGTAGCATCAAACCATCGGCCCGCGGCGAACTCGAGATCACCGACGTGAATAACCGTTATATCGAGATCGGCGAGCTACAATGGGCAGAACTGAACGGTTTCTGGTCCGACGCTGGCACTTTCGAAAGCCTGTTTCGCTCCAGCGCCTATTGGGCACAAAAGGTCACCGGGCGAGCGTGCGAAGATTTCGCCCGCTATTGGACGCCCGGGGGCGCCGCAGATTAACAAACCGGTAACAGGACGGTCACCCTCTGGCAATATGCGGCAGGTACTCTGAGCCTAACAATACAAAAGAGTAGGAGGTGCATGATGCCGAGATCACCGTTTCGTGGCCGCCCGCCGCGCGGTCCCCTGCCGCCAGTCTGGCACCGCCCATGGCGCCCCTGGCCGCCACCGCCACGGCGCTTTTGGAGGCCCCACTGGGGATGGGGCTGTTGTGGGCTCTTACTGGTTTTGCCCTTGGCGGCGATCGTCGCCGCTTTGCTGCTGATCGGCTTGTCATAGTTCGCGAATATCACCCAACCCGAATTCGGAGGAACCATGTACAAAACGCTCGCCACCGGCCCTATCGGTGTCCAAGTGCCCTTCGCAGAAGCCGTCGACCTGGCCGCACGCCATGGTTTCGAGGGCATCGCTCTCAGTTTGGCGGATGTGCAATCCTTGGGGATCGCCGAGACCAAAGACCTGCTCCAAGCGCGCGGCGTGCGCGCCGCCCTCACCGGCGTGCCCGTCAACTTTCGCGAGGACGACGCCACTTTTGAGCGCGATCTGGCCACGCTGCCCGCCTTTTGTGAAACGATGACCGCCGTAGGCTGTATGCGCATGGTCACTTGGATCAGCCCTTCTCACCCAACCTTGGGCTACCTGGAGCGCTTCAAGCGGCTGGCGATAAGGACCAAGCGCATGTGCCAGGTTCTCCACCGATATGGTATGCGCTTGGGGCTCGAATACGTGGGCCCTGAGACCAGCCGCCGTGGCCGCCCCAACCCCTTTATCCACTCGTTAGATGGCATGTTGGGCCTGATCGCCTCCGTAGACGAGCCCAACCTGGGCCTTTTGCTCGACGCCTGGCACTGGTACACCGCCCGAGAGACCAAAGAAGATCTCTTGAGCCTCTCCGATGACCTCGTCGTCGCGGTGCACGTCAACGACGCGCCCGCCGGCGTGCCTGTGGAAGAGCAGGATGACCACAAGCGGGCGTTGCCCGGCGAGACGGGGGTGATAGATATCCAAGCTTTTATGGAGGCCTTGGTGGAGCTGGATTACTCCGGGCCGGTGATGGTGGAGCCCTTCTCCGACAAGGTACGCGCTTTGCCTCCTGAAGAGGCGGTTGCCCTCACCGCCCGTTCGTTGGAACGCATCTGGCCCAAGGACGCGCGGGGGCCTCAATAGCGTATTCGCGCCCGGCGGCTCAGCGCCATCACGTCCGGCGTGCACGGCCTCGCCGATATATGCTGTTATCGCCAACGACACCTATAGAAAAGGACAGAGCCATGAAAGAGCCCGGCGCGGAACGAAAGTGGCACGGCAAGGCGCTCATCTTTGATCCAGAAGAGGGCCAAACGATCATTCCCCCACCCGGCGAAGGGCCCGGTTACTGGGCCGGCGCGCCCAGTGTCTTGTACGATAGCGAAAGCTCGCGTTTTTATCTCTACTATCGGCTGCGCAAGCCGCGCCCCGTGCGCGGTGGCGAGTGTTACATCGCCGAGTCGGAGGATGGCGTGACGTTTACCACCATCTGGGGCAGCACCAAGGAAGCGTTCGAGTCGGCCTCGGTGGAACGATTTTGCTTGATCCGCGCGCTCGATGGCAAATGGCTCTTATACCCCAGTTATGTCGATCCGGCCGACAACCGTTGGCGCATCGACGTCATCGAGGCCGACGGCCCGGGTGCGTTCGATGTCAGCCAACGACAAAAATTGCTCGCCGCGGCGGATATTCAGGCGGAGGGGGTCAAAGACCCCTGGGTCATGGTGGTGAACGGGCTTTACTATATGTTGGTCAGCTACGCCATGTCGATCCCGGTGAAGACAAAAGATCGGGCGCGTATGC
>JACIWY010000498.1 GCA_014360745.1 Chloroflexota bacterium | reverse complement strand
GACGGCTTGGTAGACGCGCTCTCCCGCCATATGGATTAACCAGTCATGGGCGGTGATGTTCTCCAGAGGGCGCCAATCCTTGATAAACGTGGTGCGCAGGTAGAGCAAGCCTAGGCGGATGCGATCCAGCAGACTGATATGGGTAAAGCGCAAAAGGTCCAAGGGGGTGCTCAAACGATAGATGCGTTCCACAAAGTAGCTGTTGGTTGTAGGCAGCCATTCTAACTTGTCGCCGAGGCCGAGGCGTTCGATCAATTCGACCATGGCGGTATCGCTAGTGAAAAGGTGATGGTAGAACTTTTCTAAATAGACATCGCCGACACGAAAGGAGCCGGCCAAGCCGCCCAGGGTAGGCTCGGCTTCGAAAAGGGTGCATGAATGATGGCGACGTGAAAGCTCGTCGGCCACGCTCATGCCGGTCATGCCGCCCCCCACGATGGCTATTTGCATATTTCTCCTTTTACCACGTTTTTCACTCGTCAGTATAACAAGAGCTATGAGAATAAAAGTTCATTTCTTGTGTTTCTTGTATTGAATCAAGATGTACGGCCAGACCTACCGGGTGGCAAAGAAAACGTGCTACGCCACCAGATGAAGGGAAGGCATTGCAATTTCGTCGTGGTGCTGACAAAGGCGCGACGGCCAAAGACATCGCCCTTGTGCGCTTCGATATCGTCGAGAATGGCGCGGTACAATTCTGCAGCGGCGGCGATGGCGAAACGGCCGTTACGATGCAACAAAGCAATGCCCGGCAGGGCCTCGGCATAGAGACGGCGGGTGCGCTCGATCTGAAAGCGCAAGAAACGCTGCCAGCGCTCATCGATGCAGCCGATGGCAATGTCCTCTTCGGAAAGATCAAAGGCGCGCAGTTCGGATCGAGGCAAATAAAGGCGGCCCATGCGCCAGTCTTCGCCGACATCGCGCAGGATGTTGGTAAGCTGAAGGGCGACGCCGAGCTTGACCGCGTAAGGGATGGCTTCGGGTCCGGCAAAGCCGATGATATGCATAGACATAAGTCCTACTGTGGAGGCCACGCCGTAACAGTAAGCAGCTAGCTCTTCAAAAGTATCGTAACGTACGGTGCGGAGATCTTGGGCCACTCCCTCGATAAGTTGCTCGGCATAGCGAACGGGAATGCGATAGCGGGCACGAACATCGGCCCAGGCCAGAGCCACGAGACTTTTCCCACAGCAAGGAGTGAGCCTAGGAGGCTCACGAAGGGCCTGGCGGCGCCAACGCTCCAAGCGCTCGCGAGCGCTGCACCGATTTTCGTGATTCCCAAGGCCGGGGCCAGAGTTGCGGTCAAGGCTCGAATAGCGAGATCTTGGGCTTGGCGATGAGGTTTGGAACAAATCAGTCGATGGGGCTTCGCCATCGACCAAATCGTCGCTAATGCGACAAAAGGCATAGAGGGCACGCACAGCGCGGCATTTGGCCGGAGGCAAAAGCGCCGAGGCCAGATAGAAGGTGCGGCTGTGGCGACGGGTCAGCATTCGGCAATAGGCATGAGCGCTGGCTAAAAGGGATCGATCCGCAACGATTTCTTGCGGGTCACAATCGCTCTCCAGCGCCTCATGAGCCCAGAGCACCAGGCGGCGTTCCCAAGATGATGTGGATACGGACATAGGCGTCAAACCGAGGTAGGGGTCGTTGACAGGCAAACAATCACAGAGGGATGACCCGATGCTCATCGGCGGCCTGAGCGGCGCGGATAGCGAACTCGGTTATGGCAAAGGCCTCCTCGGCCGACACCAGGGGCTGGGCGCCATCCTCCAATGCGCGGACGAGATCGGTCATCAAGCTGCGCTCCGTATGTTCTAATGGCCAGGAAGGGATATGTTCGGAAGCTGTGGTCACCTGGAGGCGAGTGCCTGTATCGCAGACCTCGAGCACGCCCTCGCTGCCGGCGATGCGCAAACGGTCATCTCCATGGGTCGGCGCGGCGGCAGGTCGCAGGTAGTCGAGGTTGAACACGGCACTGCCACCATTGCTCAACGAGGCCATGACGGTGGCGACATCCTGACAACCTGGGCGTTCAGGGTGGGCCAAATTGGCGTGATAGGCAAAGACTTCGGTATAGTCCAAACCGGAGACCCAACGGGCATAGTCAAAGGCATGGATTCCGACCCAAGTCATCGTGCTACCATAGGTGGAACGGTCGGCATACCAAGTGGGGCGTTGAGCGCCCCAGCGATACGACTTTTGCGCCGTGATCTGTAACGGTTCGCCGATCGCCCCTTCCCGTACCAAGCGGTGCGCAGTCCAATAAGGAGGCTCGTAGCGGATAGGCAGCATGAGGGTATATATCAGTTGGTGCTCGCGCACGAGGCGGCGAAGGGTGTTTACTTCCTCGATCGTATGGGCGGCGGGTTTTTCGGCGAAAATATGGCAGCCCAATTGCGCAGCTTTGATGGCCACAGGTGCATGGGTATCATTGCGGCCGCAAGCGACGACGATATCGGGCTGAATGACGCTCAACATATGCTGCCAATCGGCATAAAACGCCGGGGCTTTGCCCGGGACATTGAGGATGCGGCTCATATCTTCCTCCGGAAAGGAGGGGGCACAGGCAACGATCTGTACCTGGGGCAAGCGAGGCAGATCATCAAGTACGAGATGGGCATGTCCGGACGCGCCAACAAAGGCTACCCTGATCGTCATATGTCCTCCCGCTTTTCTCGGCTATACGATTTGTCCAAAACCTCGACGCTATTCACGTCTTATTGATGTTTTGGCCAAAATGGTCGGCCGATACCGTTCTATCAGCTATCTGGATGCGCCGCTTAAAAAGCGCATTCGAACGTGCCAAGAGTTATGGCTGGAGATCAA
>JACIWY010000497.1 GCA_014360745.1 Chloroflexota bacterium | reverse complement strand
CCCCAGGAGCTGCATGCCCATAGGACCCTGAAAGACGTGGGTAAAATCCAAAATACGGATGCCCGCCAGGGCGCCGCGTTGTTCGCTCATAGTCATTTCCTCTCTAGGGATGGGTTTATTAGCGGCCCTTCCACTGGGGCTTGCGCTTTTCGGCAAAAGCGCGAGGCCCTTCCATATAATCCTCGGATTCGCGCAACCGACGCACAGCGTCGAACGACTCGATGCGGGCCATGGCCACTTCGACGGGGAGCTCGATGGTGTTGACGACCACTTGCTTGGCTGCTTGCAAGGCCAGGGGAGCGCATTCGAGTATCTCGTTGGCCCAACGCTCGGCCGCGGGCATCAATTCGCTCATGGGCACCACTTCATTGACCAGCCCCATCTGATGGGCTTCCTGAGCGGTATAAAATTTGCCGGTGAGGATCATGCCCATGGCCATATGATAAGGGATGCGCCGCGGAAGTTTGATCACCCCACCGGCGTCGGCCAGGAGGCCGCGGCGTGGCTCGGGCAGGCCAAAACGGGCGTGCTCTGCGGCGATGATAATGTCGCAGCGCAAGGCCAGCTCCAGGCCGCCGCCTACGGCATAGCCGTTCACCGCGGCGATGAGCGGCTTCCAACAGCGATCCAGCGGATGCCCTCCGCCGCGCACGCCGGCGCGCAGGTCTTTTTCGTCGGCTTGGGTGGCGCGATATTTGAGGTCGGCGCCGGCGGAGAAGGCCCGCTCGCCGGCGCCCGTGAGGATGCCTACCCAGACGTCCGGGTCGGCGATGAAATCGGCCCAGACCTCGGCAAGCTCCGCGTTCAAAGGCGGGTGCAGGGCGTTCAACACCTCGGGGCGGTTCAAGGTTACGTGGGCAATGCGGCCGCGCTTTTCATAAAGTACGAATTGCAGCTCCATGGTGACTCCTATATTCGGATTCTAGCGGTCTGCTAAAAGATCGTATGGCAAAACGCCCTGGTTCTGACGGGGCGGGCGCAATCCCATGAGGTGACAGATGGTGGAGGCGACATCGATCTCGCGGATCAGGCCCCAACGGCGCCAATCGCGCTCGTAGCCACCTTGGCGCACACCCGGGCCGGCCAACACCATCATACCCATGGTGGTGAACATTTCCGTCTCGTAACTGGGCACCTGAGAGCCGTGTAACGCTCCTTTGCCTGGGCCGACACTGGCCCCACCATCCACGGCGCCCCAACCCATGCCATGGTTGAACACACAGATCACATCGCCGTTGTCCTCGCCCCAGTAGCCGATGATTTGGGCATCCTCCAGACGCAAGGCCAACGCCATGACCCGTTTGCCGGTGGCCGGATCCTTCCAATCCAGCATGGCGTCGAGGATGCGATCCTGCACCTCGGTATACTCTTCGGGGGGCACGACGCCGGTGGGCTCGCGACCTTGCAAGTTGATAAAGATCTCGGCCCCGCGACCGGGCCAGGTATAAGTGGGCGATTTGCTCATGTCGATTTTGCGCGTGGCCGGATCCATGACCATCAAGCCCGTCTCTACCAGTCGCGCGTCGATGTCGGCCCAGCGGTGTGCCGGAGGCATGGCATGGTCGGAGACAACCATCACCACGGTGTCGTCGTCGGCCAGCTTGAGGAACTCGGCCAGCACCTCATCGGCGATGACGTAGCAACGACGCTGGGCCTCCAGGTTCCAAGCCGCCTTTTCGGGATCATAATCGGGGCCATCGGGGTCTATATGGTTCACCGTGGGGTGGTTGATGTTGTCGAAGATGTGCCAGTGACAGAAATGCAAGTCCCAGCCGTATTTTTGATTGACATAATCCGCGACTCGCGCCTCCCAATGTCCCTGATACGACACATCGGCGAGAAAGGCTCCGAGGGTGGGATCATCATGTGGATATGCGGTGAACGAGGTAAAAAAGGGGCCTACGTTGGCGACAATCTCCTCGGCCAGGCCGGCGGGATAGGTGAAACCATGGACTTGGTAAGCCTGAGAATGACAAAATTGAATGCGCGGACCCGAGTCTGCACAGAGCAAGCGAAAACGGATGCTGGCCTCGATACCCTGAGGGCCAAAGGGATAAAAAACGAAAGGAGACCATTGCCCTTTTGGGAGTAACACAAGAGGCCGGTTCACGTCCTTTTCGGCGTGGATGGTCAGCCTCGCCCCATAGAAGAGGAGATAAAAGGTCTGTTGGTCGCCTGACTTTAGGGGAATCGATAACTCGGCCTCCCAGGCCTGTCCGTTCAGACCTTGCCAACCCTGTGCAAGGCGGAGGGGAAGTGGTTTGGCACCTGGCGGGGCACCTTCTTCCACTTCATCGACGGTGCGGCTACGTTGGCTCCGGCCCGCCCCTGCGCCCCGGCTCTGTACGGCGGGAGAGGCATAGTATAGCCCCGGGTCGGTGACGACAAAGGGCGGATAACGAAAGCCAGGTGCGACCACATAGCCATTTTTCACCGGGCTGGGCCAGGTAGCCACCGGATAATTGGTGATGAGTACCCTATACCCTGCCTCCTCGGCCACTTGCCAGACGGTCTCGGCTTGCCATTCGCGGAACTCCCAAGATTCGATGGGCGGGACGGTCAGGGGATCGCGGCGATGATGTCGGCTCCAACCGCCGAGGCCATGAGTGCCGGGATGGGCGCCTGTGACTTGGGCCGCCCAGTTTGTCGGCGTCCAGGCGGCGATGGAGGGCAATAGGCGGTTCAAGGTGCCTCGGGCCACCAGCTTTTCAAATGTCGGCAAAATGCCTTCGCCGAGGAAGCGCTTGAAAAGGGGCAAGTTCATGCCGTCCATACCGATATGCAAGAATCTGGTCATTGCGCCGTTTGCTCCTGTGGTCATGCATGAAGCCGATTAAGGG
>JACIWY010000496.1 GCA_014360745.1 Chloroflexota bacterium | reverse complement strand
TTTTCCACGAAGTGTGCTCGTGAACCCAATCGTTAATGGCTTTATGGTAGGGCTTGAACAGCTCTCGGTAGGATTGTGGTGAAATGAAAGAACCCTTCTGCGAGCCAAAGTCTGTGCCACTGACGAAAATGGCGACGATCCTGTCTCCTACGGCTTGATGATAGAGGGGCAGGTTCTGCAAGACGATCTCTAGCTGGAGGTCAAAGATGCCGCGCACGTAATCGGGATACAGTTTCGTGGCCATGTACCAATCGGCCACGGCGCGAATGCCTTTGGGATAGGGAATAGCTACGCCGGGCACGTAGGCGATGTCGCCAAAGCTGCCCTGGCCGAAATTGCCGATGATGGCGCGAGTGGTGTTATCGTATAGAGAACGGGCCCGTTCCTCGATGAGCCGCAGTTCTTCGTCGGTAAAGACATGATACATATCCCGCACCCATTCGGCCGGGTCGAGCGTCGATTCGTCGTAGGGCTCCTGGCGTTCGATGGCGTCGTGATAAAAGCCGCCTGGGGGCATGCGCCCTGAGGGAGGAAAGGATTTGTCGCCTTTGGGATATTGATACAAGCTGCCGTCGGGGGCTATCTCGGTGTTGAACCCGGCCGGGACAAGCACGGGCGTGCCGTCAAAAAGGGTAAAGGGTTTCCACCCGCGCTGTTCGAAGCCGAAAAAGGTCTGGTCGTCGGAAAGGCCGATGACATCTACGCCGAGGGCATCGAGCACGTCATCCTCGACCTTACCCAGCATCTGATAGGGCTCGTGCACCTTGACAGGGCGCTGCTCTAATCCCAAAGCCTCTCTCAAGCGATATAGCGCCGAGGCGGCGATACCGGTAACCGCTGTAGCGCCCAGATCCAGAGGCACTTTATCCGGCTGCTCGTGGTTGAGGGCTAAAATCACCCGTTCGCGCGATGTGGTCATGTATACACCTCCGCTGGCGGTTGGTCGGATGTTATCCGTAATAAGTGTTAAACACATTCTAATTTGTTAAACACATTCTAATTATAGAGAAGCCAAGAGGCAACACCGACTTGCGCGCGCGGCTTTTTCGGGGATACACTCGGCCCATAAGCGCGCAAAGCGCCAAAGGATAGCGGAAGGAGAGATATAAAGTATGGTGGATCGACTAGCAGGCAAAGTGGCGCTGATCACCGGTTCGACCTCGGGCATCGGGCGGGCCACGGCGGAGCTTTTCGCCCGCGAAGGCGCCAAGGTGGTAGTGAACGGGCGTCGAGAAGAGTTAGGGTGGCGGGTGGTCGAGGGCATCCGCGCTGCAGGGGGCGAGGCTACCTTCTATCGGGCGGATGTGACCGTCTCGGAGGAGTTGCGAGGGTTGGTACAACACGCCGTCGATACGTACGGCCGGCTGGATGTGTTGATGAACAATGCCTGGTCAAGCCGTTTGGCCCCCGTATTGGAGCTGAGCGAGGAAGATTGGGACTATGGTGTGAACGTGATCCTCAAGGCAACTTTCCTGGGCTGCAAGTATGCCATTCCGCATATGATCGCTCAGGGAGGCGGATCGATCATCAATACTTCTTCGGTGCATGGCGTGTTGGCTGCGCGGCGTTTTCTGCCTTACGAGCCGGCCAAGGCGGGCTTGATCCATTTAACCCGCCAGATCGCGGTGGACTATGGCCATCAAGGCATCCGGGTCAATGCCATTTGCCCGGGCTTTATCGAGATCGAGCGCTCGGCCGAATGGCTGGCTGCACATCCCGAAGTCCATCAGTGGAATCGCGTGCTCTACCCTGTAGGGCGGCATGGCGTGCCTATGGACATCGCTTACGCCGCGTTGTTTCTGGCCTCCGATGAATCCTCGTTTATCACCGGCCATGCGTTGATGGTAGATGGCGGGCTGACCATCCAACTTCAAGACTCGTTGGCCGGCGAGATGGCGCGGGCGATCATGGCGGGTGAGATCGACATGAGTCGTTGGCGCGAGTTGCGGCGGCCTCAGTAGGGAAAGGGGGAATAATGGCCGGGCGGTTGGCAAATAAAGTGGCCGTGATCACCGGTTCGACCTCGGGCATCGGGCGGGCCACGGCGGAGCTTTTCGCCCGCGAAGGGGCGCACGTGGTGGTCAGTGGTCGACGCGAGGAGTTGGGCGCCCAAGTGGTCGAAGGGATCCGACAAGCGGGCGGCAGCGCGAGTTATTTCCGCGCCGATGTGGCCGATGGGGCGCAAATCCGGGCTCTGATCGAATTTGCCGTCGAGACCTACGGCGGCCTGGACATTTTGATGAACAACGCTTTTTCTGGTCCCCGACGCAATATTCTGGAGCTAACCGAAGAGGAATGGGATGTTTCCATGAATGTGGGGCTCAAGGCGGCGTTCTTGGGCTGCAAGTATGCGATTCCGCACATGATCGCGCGTGGAGGGGGCTCGATCATCAACACCTCCTCGGTGCACGGGGTGCTCGCTGCGCGGAACTATTCCCCCTATGATGCGCTCAAGGCGGGCTTGATTAACCTGACCCGCCAAGTCGCGGTGGATTATGGCCATCAAGGCATCCGGGTCAACGCCATTTGCCCGGGCGCCATTGTTGTGGAGCGTTCTCAGGAACATATTCGCCAACATCCGGAACGATTGCGTCGGGCGCAGGTCATCTATCCAGTGGGGCGGATCGGCTATCCTATTGATGTGGCCTATGCCGCGCTCTTTTTGGCTTCGGATGAATCCTCGTTTATCACCGGCCACGCGCTGATGGTCGATGGCGGCTTGACCGTACAGCTTCAAGATTCTCTGGCGGAGGTGGTGGCTCAACATCTTATGGAGCATAGCGGGTGGTGACTTTGGACTGCTGAAGCCTTGCTTCAGCAATCCAAATAGCACAAGGAGACATGAAATGAACCGGGAT
>JACIWY010000495.1 GCA_014360745.1 Chloroflexota bacterium | reverse complement strand
GACCAAAGCCACAATTTCCCAGACCATTTCCGCCTCCCAGAAAATAGGATTTTCGCAGGGGCCCAGCGAATTTGAGCTGCAAGCCTCGCGATCTGCCACCGAACGCACTCCTTGGCCTCACGGCGGCCGGCTTGTCCAAGATCGAGACACAACAAGGCGTTGGCGCTCGGACGCAAATAAATAACCGCGTCATCGACGCCAACGCCATCGTTGGTAAGCAGGCTATGCGGGAAAAGCCGCACTCCTCGCACGAAGGCCAATCAATCTTCTATGATATACGGTCTATCGCAGAATGTCAAACAGTGCTCACAGCCCCCAGCGCACCAACGCCGCGCTAACGGGATCCATGGCCCCCTCTACCTGGGCGGAGTAAATCCACCCCCCACCGTCATGCCCCCAAATAACAATCGCCTGCCCCTCGAAGGCGCTCAAGTCGATCTCGTCGCTCTCTGGGGCACGGGCAGCCTGCATGGGCATGCGCGTAAGCCGAACGGGCATCGCGGCACCACGCTCCGGGTCCAAAGGGATGAAATGTCCTCCCTCCACCACACCAAGTATGCGCACTCCAAAGGCCTCGCCCAACGCGCTTTGGGCCGGTCTCAGCCACAGCGTCTTGAGCAAGCAACGCGGCACAGCCGGCCCATAGATGACAAGGGCCATGGCCGCGAAAATGAGCAACACGACCACCAAGGCCGGCCTGGGTTCCAGCATGGTTCGCCCTCCTCTTCTTTGAGGTACTACACGGCGCCCCCCTCATGCAAGCGGCGGATTTCCTCCTCCGAATAGCCCAGTTCGCGCAATACCTGATCGGTATGCTCCCCCAGGAGCGGCGGCGGTAACCGGTAAGACACCGGCGTATCTGAAAAGTGCAACGGCGAAGCCAACGTGCGCAATGTCCCGGCTGTGGGATGCTCCTGTTTGACGATGAACCCTCGGGCCTCCATGTGAGGATCGGCCAACATTTGCGGCACATCGTAAATGGGCCCCGAGGGAATTTGGGCCGCTTCCAACTCGACACACCATTCGGCCACCGTGCGTTGGGCGAGCCGCTCCTCCAAGATTTTGCGCACCTCATCGCGACGTTGTACCCGTTCGCTGTTGACGCAATAGCGCGGATCGTCGCGCACTTGTTCCAATCCCAAAATGGCACACAACTTGTGCCATAGCGACTCGCTGGCGCACCCGATGATCAGATATCCATCTTGGGCGCGGAAGGTGCCATAAGGCACGATGGAAGGATGGTCGTTGCCCAACTTCTTGGGTCGTTCCCCCGTCTGAAAATAGGCAGCGGCGTGGATGATGCTCCACAAAGACTGGGATTCGATCAGCGTCATATCCAGATATTGCCCCCGCCCGGTACGCTGACGAACGAGCAAGGCGCCCAGAATGGCACTCAAGCCATACATTGCCGTTGCCAGGTCGGCAATCGAGGCCGGATAACGCATTGGCGGGCTATCGGGCAGACCGGTGAGTGGCATCATACCCGACATCCCTTGAGCGATGATATCATACCCTGCTCGTCCCTCATAAGGGCCGCTCATACCAAAGCCAGTAATAGAACAGTAGACCAATTTGGGGTTGCGCACCGCCAACGTCGCATAGTCTACCCCCATCTGACGTCGCGTGGCCTCGCGCCGTTCGTTGTTGATGAACACATCGGCTCGATCCAAGAGCTTGTGTAAAGCCTCCAACCCGGCCGGATTCTTGAAATTGCAGGTAAAACTGCGTTTATTGCGATTCACAGCCATAAAGTAGCTACTCTCACCGCCGGCAAAAGGAGGCCCCCAACCACGGGCTTGGTCGCCGCCGTCTGGCCGTTCGACCTTGATCACATCAGCACCTAAATCTCCCAACATCATTGCCAGATAGGGCCCAGCCAGAGCCTGCGTCGAATCTACAACGAGAATGCCCTGCAACACCGCCTCCACATGCTCGCTCGAGCTCATACAGCCACTCCTCCAAAATCACAATTGACAGTTAAACACACTCCTGCGAGGGACGATCTGGCTATTCACCCGCATGGACATGGGTGTGCGCGACATGCTCTTGTTCATGATGCCCACATCCACAAGAGGAGAGCTCTAGTTCCTCCCCTACCCATAGCCGCAACATATTGGGCCAGGGAAGCTCTTTAGTACCAAAGCCATAACCGACACGCCGGACGCGCATCGCTGGCTGACAAAAAGTCGCCAAGGTGGTCAGCAAGGCGGCACCGGTGGGGGTCACCAACTCGGTATTGGCCTTGCTCGGCAGCACAGGCGCCCCAGCTGCGGCCAGCAAGGCTAGAGTCGCCGGCGCTGGAACGGGAAGCTCGCCATGTTCGGTGCACACGGTGCCATACCCTAAAGGAAGCGGCGAGGCGTAAACCGCCCCAATCTCCAGGCGGTGCAAACCGACGCAAAAACCAACAATGTCTATCAATGAATCCACAGCCCCAATCTCGTGAAAGTGCACCTCCTCAACATCGGAGCCGTGAATGCGCGCCTCAGCCTCGGCCAACCGTTCGAAAACGCGCAAACTGTTCGCCACAACGTCGTCGGGCAGACCGCTTTGTTCTATCACTCCACGCACAGCGGACAAATTGTGCGCGGGCCGATCCTGGCCGTGATCATGAACGAACACATGAACACCGCTGATCCCCTGTCGCACCCGCCTCTCAACGCGAAGCTCATAGTCGGAAAGGCCCAAGCGCGCCAGGTCCTGTTCGAGAATAGATACGCCTAGCCCGGCATCGATCATCGCCCCCAGCAACATATCGCCGCTGGCCCCAGAAAAGCAATCGACGTACAGAATGTTCGCAGGCATGCATCTCCCTCAATATGAAATGATGGGGAATGAGAGCCAACACCCCACAGGCTCAA
>JACIWY010000494.1 GCA_014360745.1 Chloroflexota bacterium | reverse complement strand
GTGGGTGAGCCTGGGGACCTTTTTCTTCTCCGGTGGCCCCGGTGAATATGTATTCCTGGGCGACAATACCGGCGAGACCTATGGCACGCGCTTTGTCGGGTTTGACGCGGTCAAGTTCGTGTTGCGCGATGGCGGCCCCGTCCCGCCGACGCCCATCCCGCCGCCGGGCTGTGCCATTACGCCAGTGCTCGGCTTTGGCCGCATCTGGAGCACCTACCCAGCGGTGCGCAGCAAGCTCGGTTGCGCCACCGAGCCGGAGAAGGGCGTCTGGATGGCCGAGGAGAGCTTCCAGGGCGGGGTCATGTTCTGGCGGCAGGACCTGAACCTTATCTATGTGCTCTATAACAGCGGCGCATGGCAGTCGTTCCCCGATACCTGGGCCTCTGGGCAGCCGGAGTTCGATCCGGCCATCGTTCCGCCCCCCGGCTTTTACCAGCCGGTGCGCGGCTTTGGCAAGGTGTGGCGCGAGAACAGCGCGGTGCGTAACGGCCTGGGCTGGGCTACCACTCAGGAACGCGGCTTCTTTGGCTCGGTTCAGCCGTTCACCGGTGGCCTGATGTTGTGGAGCAATGCCAAGGGCATCTTTGTGCTCTATAACGACGGGCGCTGGGAACGGTACGACTGATGAACTTTGGGCCGCCGGCCTGCCGTTTTGAGCCGGCGGCCCTGTTCCCTAGCCGCGTTCGCGACAAGCTTCGAGCAGGGCCTGGTCCAGCTCGCGTTGAAAGCGAGCCACGTTGAACCTTTCGGCATGGGCGCGCAATAGCTGTGTATCGAACGAGGTTTCTTCCAGGCGATGCACCGCTTCGATCAGGGAATCGGGCGTGGCTTGGCGGAAAAAGAGGCCCGTCTGCCCTTCGATGATGGTGTCTAATGCACCGCCTGCGGCGTAGGCGATGACCGGCCGCCCTGCCGCCATAGCCTCCAGCGGCGCAATACCAAAGTCTTCTTCGCCGGGAAAGATGAACGCCCGGCAGCGCGCCATGAGCTCCCGTTTCTCCCTTTCGTCGACATAGCCCAGGAATTCGACGTTTGGTCGGGCCATGGCCCGCAGCGCGGCACCATCGCGGCCTTCGCCGGCGATGCGCAACGGCAGGCCCAACTCGTTAAAGGCGCGCACGGCCAGGTCGACGCGCTTGTAGGGCACCAGGCGCGAAACGATGAGGAAATAATCCTCCGACTCGGCGCCAATAACCGGCGCGCCGGTATCCACAGGCGGGTAGATGATCCGCGATTCGCGACGGTAATATTTGGCGATCCTGGCCTGCACCGTGCGCGAAATGGCGATAAAGCGGTCCACACGGTCGGCCGCCAGGCGATCCCATGTGCGTAAGCCGTTGAGGAAAAGGGGGAGGAAAGCCCTGCCTATGCGGCCTACCCCCTCCCGTTCGATATAGGCGTGATAGTTCCACAGAAAGCGCGTCGGGGTGAGGCAATAGCACACGTGGGCCGTTTCCGCGGGCGTGATGATGCCATGGCCGAAAGCGCTGGTCAGGCTGAGCACCACGTCATATCCGCGCAGATCGAGGCTCTCAAAGCCCAAAGGAAAAAGGGGCAGAAAAAGCCCCGGCCAATGCTTGATGAACGGCAGCCGATCCAGAAAAGAAGGGCGAATATCCCAAGTACGATAATAGCTGGGCAGAGATTCGGGCTTGTAGAGCGAGGTGTACACCGGCGCGGTCGGATACATCTCGTGCACAGCTTCGAGCACTCGCTCGGCGCCCCCGTATTGGTTAAGCCAGGAACAGACGATGGCCAGGTTCACGCCAGGCTCCTTTAGGATCGAACCACGCTATAAAGGCCCCTCATCTTATTTGCCGATGCAGAAACGGCTGAAAATCGTCTCCAGCAGGTCAGCCGAGGCCGTTTCGCCTGTGACCTCGCCCAGGGCCTGAACCGCCGCCGCCACGTCGATGGAAACCAGGTCTTCGGGCAAGCCGCCCTCGCAAGCAGCGATGGCCTCTTGCAGATGATCTCGCGCCCGCTGAAAAAGGAGGCGGTGTCGTGGATTGCCGGCAAAAGCCGGCCCCGCGCCACTCTCGCCATCGGTCACAACCTGCCCCGAGAGCACCATCTGTGCCATCGCCTCTTCCAGGGCCGAGAGCCCCGCGCCGGTTAGAGCGGATACGTGCAGGTGGGGCGCGGCGGGCAAAAGGTCGGTATAGTCCGCCGCTTGTTCAAGATCGCTCTTGTTGACCACGACCAGGGCAGGCCGGCCGGCGGCCAACCCGGCCACGGCGACGTCCTCGGCGCAAGGTGGCACGCTGCCATCCACCACGACCAGAACCAGATCCGCGGTTTGCAAGGATCGCCGGCTGCGTTCGATGCCTAGCCGTTCGACGACATCAGCCGTCTCACCGATGCCGGCGGTATCCACCAGCACCAGCGGGATGCCCTGCAGATCCATCGTCTCTTCCAGGGTATCGCGGGTCGTCCCGGGAATCTCGGTAACGATGGCGCGATCTGCTCGTAACAGGGCGTTGAGCAGGCTGCTTTTGCCCACATTCGGGCGCCCAACGATGGCGGCACGCACCCCTTGGCGGTAAATCATGCCTCGTTCTGCCTCGCGCAACAAGACGGCCAATTCTTCGCGCGCGCACACCAGGTCGGGGAGTACATCGCGGCGAGGGATGTCCTCCTCCGGGAAATCGATCGTCGCCTCCAGATAAGCCAATACCTCCAACAAACCGGCGCGCAGCGCGCCGACCCGACGCGAAAGGTGCCCTTCGAGCTGACGACTGGCCAGGCGCAGGGCGGCCTGGGTTTTAGCAGAGACCAGATCGGCCACCGCTTCGGCCTGGGCCAGGTCCAGGCGGCCGTTGAGAAATGCGCGCAAAGTGAACTCGCCCGGCTGGGCCAGGCGGGC
>JACIWY010000493.1 GCA_014360745.1 Chloroflexota bacterium | reverse complement strand
CGCGCGTTGTCTACCTGGACATTAACAAGATCATCATCGACGAGGTGGAGTTACCTCCCCTCGGCCCTAACGACGTTCTGGTGCAGACCCATCAGGCCTCGATTTGCGGTTCCGAGCGTTACCACTATCGGGGCATTACCGTGCGGCCTCAAGATGAGGCGCGTGGCCAGCGTGAGGCTCAAACGCGTCATGAAGAGGGCTTTCGCGAGCATCACCGCTACCCGATGGGCCCCCTCGGCCACGAGGGCGGCGGCACCATCCTCGAAGTGGGCTCGGCGGTGCGCGAGTACTTGGGCGGTGGTAAGGTCTCGGTGGGCGACAGGGTGGGCAGTCTGGTCTTCCCTACCTATACCGATTATTGGGTCACCGACATCTCGAATGTGCAACCTATCCCTGAGGGAGTGCCCTTTGAGGTGGGCTGCCTCTACGAGGCCCTGGCCTGCGCCGGTTGGGCTGCCCGCCATATGGGCGTCCGGCTCGGCGACACGGTGGCCATCAACGGTGTCGGCTTTGCCGGCAATATCCTGCTGCAGGGCGCCGTCAAATCGGGCGCCTCATTGGTCATTGCCATAGACGTTGTCGAGGCCAAGTTGGAGGTCGCCCGCCAACTCGGAGCCCAAGTGACCATCAACGCCCGCGAGCAAGATCCGGTGGAAGCGGTGAACGACCTGACCCATGGCGCCGGCGTGGATGTCGCCGTGGAGGCCGTGGGCGGCACCGGCATCGGCCTGGTACAGGCGCTTGGCATGGTGGCGCACAACGGCACGTTGACCCTCTATGGCGACAATTACGCGCCCGTCCGCGAGTTCTGTTTCCACCGTTTCCACGAGGACGGCCTGACCGTCCTTAACGTGAACGCCATGCACTATAACAAGTTGACCTCGGTGCTGAACGCCCGCGAGGCTTATCGGGCGGTTCAGCGGGGTGTCTTTGACCTCGATATCATCCTGAATCGTTCGGATCGTTACCCGCTGAGTGAGATCGACCGTGTCTTTGCCCGAGAGGCCGAGGCGTTGGACGCCCAAGCGTCGCTCAAGACGCTCATCATCCCTTGAAAATAGCGGGCCAGGTGCCCAGCGTCGCAAGTGCCGGGCACCGCACAAAAGTTTAGCATCCTCTGAAAGATCAAGGAGAAGGGCGCTATGTTCAGTGTACGCTTGCATCACGAGACGCCCACCCTGTTCGATGGCGATCAACCCGTCTTGGCCGCTTTGTACATGGTCGAACGCAGCCCCATCGGTGCGGATGGCGCCCCCCATCTCGATCCCGATTTCGTCGCCCTGCGCGATGCCGGCTTTTGCTACTATATGCTCGACGCCGAGACTACCTTCGACCGCTGTTATGACCCGGAGACGCGGAGCTTTCCTGCAGAACGTTTCGCCTGGCTGGGGATTTTGCGCCATTACGCCGATTTGGATGCCCAAGCCCGCTTTATCCTGCGCGTGATGGTCGAGCCGCGCGGCCAAGATTCGGCTTGGATCCGCCAACACCCTCAGGAATGCGAGATCCTCGAGTCGCGGGCCAAGGGTATCTATGCCACTCCCTCTTTCGCGTCGGAAGCTTGGCTGGCCGACGCCGAGCGTTTCCTGCGCGCCCTGATCGCCTGCATCCAGGCCCATGACCTGGAACGTTTTGTGTTGGGCTATCTGGTTTGTGGCGGCGACAGCGCCGAGTGGGTCAAAATCGGGCCGATGGAGGATTGGGCAGGCGATTATGCGCCACCCATGCAGGAGGCCTTTCGACGTTGGCTACGCGCCAAATACGGCCATGAGGAGGCCTTGCGCAAGGCCTGGGGTGACCCCCGGGCAACTTTCGTCGGCGATGTGGTGCCCACGCCAGAGGAGCAAGGCGCCACCGATCTCTATTTGTTCAAGGATCCCCAAAAGCGCCGCAAGGCCATCGACTATTTTCAGTTTCTGGCCCATCTCGTCGCCGAGGATATCAACCGGCTGTGCGCCGTGGTCAAGGAGGCCAGCGGGCGGCGTAGCTTGGTCGGCGTCTTTTACGGCTACCTGTTAGAAATGGTCTGGAACAATGGCTTTTTCGGCCAGCGCCTAGCCGATGCCGATACCGCGCACTCGGCCATGGCCCGCTCGGGCCATGCAGCATTGAAAGAGGTGTTGGCCTCCCCCGATGTCGATTTTCTTTGCAGCCCCTATTCCTATGGCTTTCGCGGCATCGGCGGAGAGGGCGGTTTTATGGCTCCCGATGCCAGCGTGCGCCAGGCGGGTAAATTGTGGATCAGTGAAGAAGATACCCGCACGCACCTCAGCCGCCCGGACGCTTGGTATGGCCAAACGCGCACGGCAGAGGAAACCTGCGCCATCGTCAAGCGCCAGGTAGCCAATATCTTGACCCATTCCGCCGGTGCTTGGTGGTGCAAGTGGTCGGCCGGCTCTTGGAACGATCCCCAGGTGTTGGCCGTGCTGGGCCGCTCTCTGGAGTTGGGGCGTCATCACCTTGATCTCCCCAATCGTTCGTCAATCGCCCAAGCCGCCGTGGTCGTCGATGCCGAGAATTGGCTCTACCGCTCTACGTTGAACAATTTCGATATTCCCAATTGGCGCAACCGCCACTGGGGCATCGCCCGCATGGGCGCGCCGGTCGACTTCGTCTTGCTCAGCGACCTGCTGGAGGGCCGCGCACGGGAGTATCGTTTCTATTATATGTGGAACGTTTTTCACTTGACCGCCGAGGAACGAGAGCGCCTCAAAGCCCTGTTGCGTCGCGATGGCAAGGTGACGCTTTGGGTCTATGCTCCCGGCTTTGTCGCCGAGGATCTTGCGGTGGAGCATTGCAACGACTTGATGGGCATTCGTCTGCGCGTGACACCGCGCGAATGGGGGGTGAACATTTTGATCAGCAACTTTGAG
>JACIWY010000492.1 GCA_014360745.1 Chloroflexota bacterium | reverse complement strand
CGCCAGTTCCGTGCAACCGGTAGAGCTGGCCAAGATCGGGGCCATAATCTACATAGCCGTATGGCTGGCCTCACGAGGCGCGCAGCTCGGCGATATCAACTTGGGGTTGATCCCCTTTGCCTTGTTGCTAGGAATTATGGCCGGCCTGGTGATCGTCCAGCCCGACTTTTCCACGGCAATGGTCCTGATAGCCACGGCAACGGCCATGTTCTTTGTGGCCGGCGCCGATATCAAGCAGTTGCTCATCGGCTTTCTCTTTGGCGGTGTAGCCATCGCCTTGGTGGCCTACTTGGCACCCTATCGGGTCGAGCGTCTGGAGGCCTGGCTTAAAAACCCTCTGACAGCCCCCTTGGACCAGGGTTTTCAGACGGTGCAATCGTTGGGTGCGCTCAATTTGGGTGGCTTTTTGGGCATGGGCCTGGGGCAAAGCCAGCAAAAATTCTCGATCTATGCACCGCACACCGATGGTATGTTCGCCATTATCGGCGAGGAACTGGGCTTTCTGGGCGCGACATTCGTTATTATTCTTTACGGTCTTTGGACCTGGCGAGGCCTGCGCATTGCCCGCCAAGCGGAAGATACGTATGGGATGTTGCTGGCCGTAGGTTTGGTATGCTGGGTGACGTTTCAGGCCGCGCTGCACATTGCCGTCGTGACAGCGTCTACACCTTTCACCGGTACGGTGTTGCCCATGATTAGCTATGGTGGTTCCTCGTTGACAACAACCTTGGCATCGGTCGGCATCCTGTTGAGCATCTCGCGAGGCAGTGCCAACGCCAAGATGGGGGAGACATACCTTCTTGGAGCGGCAAAAGCATGAGAGTGCTGGCGACCGGCGGAGGCACCGGAGGTCATATTTACCCGGCCCTGACCGTGCTGGAGGCTCTGCGTTCCCAGCGACGCTGGACTGTGGGCCAAGAGGATGTGGCCTGGGTAGGCAGTGAAGTGGGTATGGAGCGCGACCTTGTGGCCCGCCAAGGCATCCGCTATTTCCCCGTGCGGGCGGGGGCGTTGCGAGGAGGTAATCCATGGGCATTTTTGCGCGGTGTCTTTGACCTGGCCGTAGGCATCGTCCAGGCCGGCCGCGTATTGCAGAACTTTGGCGCCGATGTGGTATTGGCCACGGGCGGGTTCGTATCGGCACCGCTGATCATCGCCGCTTGGCTCCGCCGTTGTCCCTGCCTGATCTACCTGCCGGATATGGAGCCGGGCTTGGCCATACGTTATCTGTCTCGCTTTGCCCGCAAAGTGGCTGTATCCTTTGATCAAGTATTGGCCCACTTCCCTGCCGGTCGCGCCATCGTTACCGGCTACCCTGTGCGCCAAGAATTGTTCCACAAGAGCAAACATCAGGCCCGCCGGGCTCTGGAGTTGGTCGACGACTTGCCCGTCTTGCTGGTAATGGGTGGTAGCCGAGGGGCCCATTCGATCAACATGGCTGTGCGCGGCGCCTTGGTGGAGTTATTATCACAAGCGCAGATGGTACATCTGTCCGGGCGACAGGACTATGCAGATCTGGCCAATCTCGCCGAGGGATTGCCCGCCCCCTTGAAAAGCCGCTACCATTTGTATGCCTACCTGCACGAGGAAATGATCGACGCACTTGCCGCCGCCGATTTGGTCATCGCCAGGGCCGGGGCGGCTACGCTGGCCGAGTTCCCTGCGGTTGGGTTACCGGCAATATTAGTGCCCTACCCGTATGCGGGCCAACATCAAGACGTCAATGCGCGCTTTCTGGTCGAACAGGGCGCTGCTGTGGCTGTAGCTGACGCCGAGCTGTCCAAACGTCTGCTGCCCACGGTGCAAACGCTGCTTCAAGACCCAACACGCCTGGCCGCCATGAGCGATGCCGCACGGGCTCTTTCCCGGCCGGAAGCGGCCGCAACCATCGTCGAGACTTTGGCCTCATTGGCCCAAAACAAAACCCTTCAGGGAAGCAAAGAATGGACAGTACCGTCTGGACAGTAAGTCAACAATGGCTGGTGGGGCTGGCCGTGGCCTTTTTCGGCTACTTGGGCTTTCGCCGAGGTATTAATCGCGAACTGCTTCAAACGATTGGCACCGCATTGGCCATATGGGTTGCCTCTGCCTTGGCGCCGTTGATGCAGGGGCAGGTCAATCGCTTATACAAGCTGATGCAATTGATGCTGAGTGGCGGCCTGCTCTCCGACAATCCGGCCCAGGCCTGGCAAGATGTGCGCCAATTGCCTGACCTGATCCGCACACCGGCCGATGTACAGATGCTGACCATGGTGACCTTTATCGCCATTACCCTTTTCTTTTACTTTGTGGGCCAACAGCAACTGCCCAACCCAGAGTCATTGGCGTTGCACATCCTGGGCGCCTTTGGCGGCGTCATCAACGGCTTCTTGGCTGCCTATTTTCTATTTCCGCTAGTCTTTACGAAATCGGAAGCCGTCATCCGCCTGCCCAGCGGCGAAGTTCAACAAACTTTGACCAATGAGCAAACCATCGCCCGCATGGTGGCCTTTTTCGTGTTCGTCTTGATCGCCTTCGGGTTGTATACTGCTTCATTAGGGACAAGGCAAAAACGCTGATCCGAGCCAAGGGCTACAGGAGGGTTTGTGGCTCCAATCGAGGTATTCTTTGGCGTGCTGGTATTCATCTTTGCGCTGATCGGCCTGGCCCGCGGCTTTTTGCGCGAACTCGGCGTCACGCTGGTTATGATGTTTTTGCTTTACTTTCTGAGCCGCTTCGAGCCCGTGCTCGATACAGGGATCGCGCGCGCGGTGGCAATGAGCCAGCGTTTTATCACCGTGCACAGCCAAGATGCTCTCAAGGCTTGGATCTACCTTTTTGTGCTTACCGCCGCCGCCTTTGTTTCCTATGAAGGCGAGACCCTGGCTTTCGGCG
>JACIWY010000491.1 GCA_014360745.1 Chloroflexota bacterium | reverse complement strand
GGGACAGGGCGACCGCTGGTTGCTCGACGTGTCATTGCGCCCGACGACCGAATGGTATAAGGGGCTAACCGTCCACGATCTGCTCGCTATCCGCCTTTATCCGGGCATACCCCCAGGCACCTACCGACTGGTGGCCGGCGTTTACGATCGCGTCAATGATGACGCGCTCGAACCGGTTGGTGATGCGCAACGCATCGGCACGGGGGCGGTCATCGGCTCCCTGGAGGTGATCCCATCGCCGCGCAAGGCCACCCCTGCCGAGTTGGGATTGGAGCATCCGGCGGCGATAGAGTTGACGCCGGCGCTGCGCCTGCTGGCTTGGGCCGGCGACCGCGAACAGCCGGCGTTCGGCCAACCGTTCACGCTGGAACTGAACTGGCAAGCCACCGCGCGCCCCCCTGCCGACTATGCCGTGGCCGTGCAACTGCTGGACGATCAAGGCCGCCTCTGGGCGCAGAATACCCGTCCGGTGGGGAGCGAGGCCTACCCCACAAGCCGCTGGGCGCCCGATGAGGTGCTGCGTCAATATGTCGAGCTGCGCGTGGCCGACGAGGCGCCCGCCGTTCCCGCCCGGTTGTTGCTCCAGTTGTTGGACTCCGAGGGACAAAAAGTGCGGGAACCCGTCGAGTTGGCCCGCCTCACCATCGACGGCCATCACTCCTCGCCCCCGACTATGGGCCATGTACAAAGCGCCCGACTTGGCGAGGCCATTCGCTTGCTCGGCTACGACCTCGCCCCGACAACCGCCGCGCCCGGGCAAGAGATCGCCCTGGTGCTCTATTGGCGAGCGGAAGGGCCAGTGTCTCGCAGCTACAAAGTCTTTACCCACCTGCTCGACGCCGGCGGCGTGGTGCGCGGCCAGCAAGACAACCTCCCCCGCGAAGGCACCTATCCGACCGATCGCTGGCAACCAGGCGAAATCGTCGTCGATCGCTATTGTCTGAAGGTGGACGCTGACGCGCCCCCCGGTGCCTACCGGATCGAGATCGGCATGTACGATCCAGAGCAAGGGAACGCGAGGTTGCCCCTCGCGGTGGACGGTCAGCGCCAACCTGATGACCGACTGTTGCTGAATACGATCCTCCATGTGCGCTGAACGAACGATAACACCTTTACCATCCTCCCCCACCATGCCGGTCGGCCAAAGGCGCCGCGAGCTCTTGTTTGGGTTGCTTTTGGGGTTGGAGCTGGCTTTTATCCTGGCTTGGTTCTTGACCCATCTAAGCGGCTTTCAGTGGAGCAACGATGAGGGCACGTATCTGATGCGCGTGCGCCTCGTGCAACAGGGGTATCGCCTCTATCGCGACGTTTGGACCGACCAACTCCCCGGCCTCATCGATCTGTTGGGGCTTGTTTTCGCGCTCTTGGGCCCCTCTGTAGAAGCAGGGCGGGGTTTGGTCAGCGTGCTGACGGTCATCGGCTTGTGGGGCGCCGCTGCGCTGGCGCGCCAGTTCGGCGGCCGAGCGGGGGCGTTGGCTGTTCCCTTATTGCTCGTCCTGGCGCCCAACTTGAACGAGCTGGCGCGGGCCCTGGCCTCGCCCGACCTGCCCTCCATCAGCTTGGGCGTGGCCGGCCTGGCGGCGATGGGCAGGTACATCCATGCTCGACGCAGCATTTGGCTGTTCGTTTCGGGCTTGCTCTTCGCCTTGGGGTTGTACATCAAGGCCACCGCCCTGTTGGCTTTGGCGCCGGCCGCGCTGTGGCTGACAATAGATAGCCTGGCCAAAGCGGGGGGAGTGCGCACTTGGGCATATCGGGGGCTGGTTTGGGGCGCGACGCTGATCCTGCCCTTGTTCGGCGCTCTGGCCTTTCATGATCTGCGCGGTTTATACGGCCAATTCGTCGTTACCCAGATCGCCAGCGGAGCCCTCGAGCTCAAGATCGCTGCTCATGCCGTCAAGATCTTGCGTTATCTGGCCGACCATAACTGGGGGTTGGCGGCTCTCGGCCTGGCCGGCGCCATCATCATGGCTTTGCGTCCTCGGCGACGGATGGGCTTGGCGATTTGCCTTTCGTGGTTGGCGGTTTCGGTCGCCGTGCTTCTGGTGCGTTCGCCGATGTGGCCCAGCCATCATTTAGTGGTCCTCCTGCCGCCGTTGGCCATTTTGGCCGGCGCCGCGCTATCGTCGCTTTGGACTTCCCTAACTCGACGGCGCCTTGGGCGGGAAGGCGCCCTGGCGCTCGCGGCCCTCGCCACGTATGCCGCCAGCCTGCCGGGCGTATGGCGCGCCGATGCCCAACTCCTCGCCGCACCCACCTATCAGACCAGCCTGGAAGCGGTGGCCTTCTTGCGCCACCGCTTCCCGCAAGGCGCCCTGGTGATCAGCGACTATCACATGATCCCTTATCGCGCGGATTGCCTGGTCCCTCCCGAGTTGGCCACGCTGAGCGGGAAGCGCATTCAACTCGGCCTTCTCTCCGCTCAGGAGATGATACGCATTACCCAAGAACGCCAAGTACAGGCCGTGATTTTATGGGATGAGCAACTCACCCGCTTGGAGGAGTATGGGCAATGGTTGCGCAGCCATTATGTTATGGCCTTTAAACGGACCTATCACGAGATCTATGTGCCGCTGGCCGAGGATGCCGTCCAGTACCAGGGGGCGGCGATCCTGGGCGAGCGGATACACCTGCACGGCTATAGCCTCTCTTCGCCGGCCGTGGTGCCTGGGGAGACCCTTGACGTGACCCTGTTCTGGCAAGCGCTGCGGCCCTTGGAGCTCCGGTACCATGGTTTTGTGCACCTGGTGGCTGCGGACGGCCGGGCGGTGGCCCAGGACGATCATCTGGCCTGGGGCGAGCATTATCCTTCTACGGAATGGCACGTGGGTGAGACCATAGTGGACACTTATATCCTGCACATTCCCAAAGAGA
>JACIWY010000490.1 GCA_014360745.1 Chloroflexota bacterium | reverse complement strand
GCACCGCGTTCAAACAATGCAAGCCGATCTCCAAGGGCGACAGTTCCCCCTGGTTGTTGGACAATACCAGCTCCATCAGGGCTTGCTCATCATCCAGCGGTTCCACCCAGGCCCAGACTTCTTTCAGACCAGCTTGCCTTGCGGCACGGATACGATGGTGGCCGGAAACAATCTGAAACCGCCCCCCCGCAGGTCGGACGTGGATGGCGTGCTTCTGTGGATACTGGCCATTGAGATTCGCGGCGATGGCGTCAATCACGTCCTGGCGAAACGCCAGGCGCGGGTTGTCGGGGTGGTCGTCTATCAGCTCCATGGGCAAGCGTTGCAGGGCTACATCCATTGCGTTACCTCACAATCAGAACGGAACGTCGTCCAGGTCACACTCAGCGTCGGCGCTAGGCACCGGCTCCGGCATCGGGCCCAGCGTGTAGCCCACGATGCGGTCGAATTTCTCGCCGGCCACCGTTCGCACTACGATTCGCTGGGTTATAGCCAGGCCGCCTGCCTCGGCGATTTCCACGGCCCGCTCGGCCGTCTCCGGCACCGGGTCGGGGGAGCGTTGTCGCCACCACTTTTCGGCCTTCCAGCGGGCGTAGCCGGTGTGTTCGAAACAGACCCATTCAGAGACCCAGCTAAACTCGCCGATGCGGTATTCCACCCGCATGGTTTTGGGGGCGTCCGGCGGGGCATCCCGTTTGGTGTGGACGCTGTAACGGACGTCAAAGACCTCGTACTCGGTATCGGTGACCTGGCCAGAGAGCACCCCAGCGGTGCTGGCCCGGGCTTCGTGCTTCTGGCGCTCCGGCGGCGGGAACTTGTAGCCACACTCGGGGCACGTGGCGTAGCCTGCGGCGATGACCGCGTGGCAGTCGGGGCATTCCTTGGCCGGGGCTTGGCCGGTGCCGCCCCCGGGCGCGTGGGGTATCCTGAGCTGATCGACCGGCCCGTGCCGCAGGGCGTTGCCGCCGAAGTCGAGCACGAGGCAGTCCTGCTTGCCTGGGTGCAGGCGGAACCCACGGCCGACCATCTGATACCAGAGCCCGGGCGACATCGTGGGCCGCAGGATGGCCACGCAGTCGATGTTGGGGGCATCGAAGCCGGTGGTCAGCACGTTGACGTTGACCAGGTACTTGAGCGGTGCTTGCGGCAAAAGCCCTGTGATAGCTTCTCTGCGGAACCGGGCGATAAGCTCCGCCCGCTCGGCGGCCGGCGTCTGACCGTCCAGAAACCCCACCTCTTGCCCGCTCATCTCGGCCAGCACGCGGGCCACGTGCTTGCCGTGCTTCACGCCGGAAGTGAACACCAACACGCTCTGGCGATTGTGGGTATGCGCCACGATCTCGCTGCACGCTGCGATCACCAGATTGTCGGCATCCATCAGCGCTTCCACCTCGTCGGCCACGAACTCCCCGCCGCGGACGTGGAGCCGCCCGAAGTCGGCCTTGTTGATCCCAGCCTTGGTGACCAATGGGCACAGATAGCCGTCGCGGATGAGTTCCCGCACGCCCACCTCGTAGCAGATGTGGTTGAGGATGCCCTCGGGCGTGCAGATCGGCCCGCTGGACAGCCGAAATGGCGTGGCCGTCAGGCCAATGACACGCAGGTGCGGGTTGACGACCTTCGCGTCGGCAAGGAAGGTGCGGTACATCCCCTCGCCGTCCGGCGGAATCAGGTGACAGTTGTGTGCAAGTACTCCGCCAGCATAGTAAGAAGGGTGTCCTGCGACTTGCAGATTGAACACAGCCACAGGGCTTTGGCATTCGATAGCCGTAATACGCACCACCCGTTGCGAAGCAAGTATGAGACCTTCCGTTTGTCGGCCTCGCGTTTCCTGGGCGACTGATGCGACGGACCGTCCAGTTCGATGGCGATCTTCTTTTGCGGATGGGCAAGGTCGATCTTGACATTCTTCGGCAACCCAAACGGACGAGGCCGCCCCGTGGAGACCACCAACTCCGGGCACCACGGTGGCCCAAGGATTGCGAGCAGTCGAATCTGTGGCATGGTAAGCTTCCCGTTGCCGCCGCGCGCAACCGGCGCATGGCCACGCTGTTTGAGGGTCTGGCTGACTCGCGTTCGAACGCCTGGTATCCACATGGCATTTTCTGCCTTCTTGGCGCAGGAGATCGAGCAAAAACGTTGCTTGCGCCAGAGGTGCTCGTGCATATAACTGATCATCTTCCCTGTCGCGTCCAGCTTGATCCACGGACGGAATTCGCGCCCGCAACATTCGCACCATTTTTTGGCGGAATGAATTCTGACCGACCGCCATGACGGCGGCTTCGGCGGGCGCGGTTTCCGCCTCGTCTGTGCGCCGCACTTCGCCGAACAATACTCCTGGGCATTCCACTCGCTTTCCGACTGGCACACCCTGGGGCTGCCATCTGGGTTGGTGTAGATTCTCGGACGCATCAAGGCTCCGCAATATTTGCACGTCTTCTCTGCTGAAAAGACGCGATCCCACCTCCAGGGTCTGCGCCTCTCGCCATCCTTGTTCGGTGAAGAGCAAATGGTTGGGGGTGCATCGCAGGATTCCACCATTCTCAAACTCCAGCTCAAGTAGCTTGTGGGCGGGTCTGGCGGAGATCGCTTCGACCTCGCCCACGCCGAGGGCTGTGTGGACAGGCTGCCCGATGGACACATCTTCAATCGCTATATGGCCACGTGGGGTGGAGATCTTCGTGCCGGCAGGGAAGCACTCGTCGACGATGACGAGGTCGAACGGCCCTAATTCCGCTGCCCGCTTGTATGCCGACTGGATGCCGGCCACGATCACCGGGCTGTCCGTCTCCCGGCGGTTCAGCCCCGCCGAGTAGATACCGATGGGCACCTCGGGGCAGAGCCGGCGTATCTTCTCGGCGTTCTGCTGCAAGAGT
>JACIWY010000049.1 GCA_014360745.1 Chloroflexota bacterium | reverse complement strand
CCGTGTGGGCGGTGTGCCTTGGATGTTGGAGGATGGCGTAACCGGTTTGACCTTGCCGGCGCCGGGCGCCCGTTAACGATGAACGCTTTGCCGCCCGGGGCCGGATAGAGCCGCACCTGCGCCGTCGCGCTTTTGCGCCGACCGACGCCATAATAGTACTGAGATTCCACCGACATGTCCTCCTTGCTATCTACCCGCTGAGATTCCCTTCAACTTAGGCATCTTGACTGAGCTCTAGCGGCTTGGGCTGCTGCGCCTGATGGGGATGAGACCCATCGGCGTACACCTTGAGCTTGCGGATCAACGTCCGCCCCAGCTTGGTTTTGGGCAACATTCCTCTCACCGCCAGGCGAATCACCCGCTCCGGATGCTTGGCGAGCATTTCCTGAAGCGTGCGTGTGCTCAGCCCGCCCGGATGCAAGGAATGGCGATAATATTTCTTTTCCCGCATCTTGTTGCCCGTGACCTGGATTTTGGCCGCATTCACCACAATCACAAAATCGCCGACGTCCATGCTGGGCGTGTAGATAGGCTTGTGTTTGCCACGCAAGATGGTGGCGATCTGCGAAGCCAATCGGCCCAGGTTCTTCCCTTCCGCGTCGATGACATACCAGTCGCGTTTTATGTCAGATGCTTTCAAGACCCACGTTTTCACGCCAAACTCCTTCCCAACCCTGCGCTCAGGCTTCCATCGGCCTTGTGAAGCGCAGATCTCGATCGTCCGTTTGCCTCAGGTTCTCATAACGTACACGCCAAAGGCACAGCCCACAGGCCGGTGCCTGAGCCGCGCAACGCGCGATATCTCGCGAGGCCAGCAAATCGGCAAACTCGTTCACCGTCCAGCGCCCAATGCCCACTTGGAGCAAAGAGCCAACAATACGACGCACCATCCCGCGCAAAAAGGCATTGGCTTCGATTTCGAAACACAACAGCCCGTGCTCATTCGCCGCTCGCCAACCGACACGATGCACCATGCGCACCGTGCTATCTCCTACAGGCGGTTGGCCAAACGCGCGGAAATCCTGCTCGCCCAACAAGTATCTGGCCGCCGACACCATAGCCGACACATCCAGCGCATCAGGTACATGGTGCGCGAAACGCGCCCACAGCGGCGAGCGCACAGGGCGGTTCCAAACCCTGTAAATGTACATACGGCTTGACGCGCTAAAGCGCGCGTGAAAACCCTCTTCGGCCAAAGCCAGATCACGCACCGCAATATCCTGCGGCAGCACGGCGTTCATCGCCCGTTGCAAATCGACCGGTTCGTGTTTCCAAGCCGCCCGAAAACTGATCACTTGGCCTTTGGCATGAACCCCTGCGTCGGTGCGCCCAGCGCCGTGCACCCGCACCGCTTCTTGCGTCAGACGCCTCAATGCCCGCTCCAACTCGCCCTGGATCGTGGGCCTATCAACTTGGATCTGAAACCCGGCATACTCTGTGCCATCGTACTCGACGACGGCATAATAATTCTGCGCGATCACGCCGCCCTTGACCCCTGGGCCACGAACGCCTTCACCTGCCCTCCCCCGCTTGCTCTGCCACCGAAAGAGGAAGGCATAAGCCCAAACACTATTCGACGATCTCCAAAACGGCCATCTCGGCCCCATCGCCCCGGCGCGGCCCCAATTTGAGGATGCGCGTGTAGCCGCCGGGCCGGTCGGCCATCCGCGGGGCGATTTCATCGAACAATTTGCGCACCACCTCGCCGTCGGTGAGCACAGCGGCCACCAATCGCCGCTCATGCACATCGTGGCCATCGGCTTGGCGCTTGACATAGCCCCGTTTCGCGATCGTTACCAGATGCTCCGCCTCAGAACGGACCGCACGGGCCTTGGCCAGCGTGGTCTTGATCTGTTCATGGCGAAACAGCTCGGTCATCAAATTTCGAAAGAGCGCGCGCCGATGCGCCGAATCACGCCCCAAATGACGTCCAGCCACTCGATGTCTCATTGCAGGCTACCCCTATACGTCATGCCTCGGCGGCACAAGCCGCTTCGAGCGAGAGATTCAGGGTTCCGGCACATAACCAGGAGGCAGGAACCCCTTTTCGATCAACTTCTCAATCAACTCGGCCAAAGATTTTTCGCCGAAATTGCGGATGGCCAACATCTCTGAGGCGCCTTCTTGCAGGCGCTCCATGATGTCGCCCACCGTCGTGATATTCGCGCGCTTGAGGCAATTGTAGGCACGCATACTCAGCTCGAGCTCCTCAATGGGCACATCATCGTATTCGCGAGGCTCGCCTCCCCGTGCTTCGGCCTCTGCGACTATCTGAGGCCTGACCTCGGTAAACTCGGCCAGGGGGCTCAAATGCTGGATCAGAATGCGGGCCGCCTCGGTCAATGCCTCGCTCGGGCGGATGGTGCCGTTGGTCCAGATCTCGAGCTTGAGCAAATCGTAATTGGTGATCTGCTCGATGCGGGCAGGCTCGACCGTGTGGTTCACCTTGACGATCGGGCTGAACACCGCATCCACCGGAATTTGCCCGATGGGCAGGTTGCGACGATCCTCGGCCGGCGAATAGCCCACGCCACGCTCCACGGTCAATTCGATCTCCAGATCAGAATCCAGTGTATCCAACGTAAGCAGTTGCAGCTCCGGATTGACGATTTCAACTGTCGAGGGCGCCTCGATATCGCCGGCGGTGATGACGCTTTTACCCCGTGCTGAAACCCGCATCCGCACCTGGTCCTCCGAATAAGAGATCAGATGAACCTGCTTGAGATTCAGCAACAGCATAGTCATATCTTCTTTGGCGCCGGGGATCGTCGTAAATTCGTGTGGCACTCCGGCCACACGCACCGACGTGATCGCCGCCCCGGGCAGCGACGAGAGCAGCACACGACGCAACGCGATGCCGATAGTCGTGCCATATCCGCGCGCCATCGGGCCAATCGCATAACGCCCATAATTCTGCGTGCTGGCCTCGACTTCTATTCTAGGCAAAACTTGGTGCAGCAAAGGATATCCTCCTTAGGAACCTTGGCACAGAGGTATGGTGCCTATCGCGAGTAATACTCGACGATGAGCTGCTCGTTCACCGGAGCATCGATCTGATCCCGTGTCGGCAGGGCAACCACTTTGCCGCTTAGCTCGCTGGCGTTCAGGCTCAGCCACGCGGGAACCGAGCGATGTTCGAGGATATCTGCCAAATCCCGGAAGTAGGCGTTATTCCTACTGGATTCACGCACGCGAACTTCGTCGCCCACATTCACCAACGCCGAGGGGATATTGGTCTTGATGCCGTTCACCTCGATATGCCCATGCGACACCAACTGCCGCGCCTGAGCACGAGAATCGGCTAGCCCCAATCGATAGACGACGTTATCCAAGCGCCGCTCCAAAATGGTTAGCAGGTTCAAGCCCGTCTGGCCACGGCTACGCAAGGCTAGCTCAAAGTAGCGACGGAATTGCCTCTCCAGCACCCCGTAAAAGTGCCGGGCCCGCTGCTTCTCACGAAGCTGTTGGGCAAAGTCCGATTCCTGTCGACGGAACCGCCCCTGGCGCCCGTGCATGCCAGGAGGGAAGGGGCGACGCTCGACGGCGCATTTGGGCGACAGACAGCGTTCTCCCTTGAGAAAAAGCTTCATCCCTTCGCGCCGACACTGTTTGCAGACCGCATCTGTATACCTTGCCATAAAACCTCCTGAAATGACGACCTCTCTGAAAGAAAGGCCGCAGCGGGTTTACGCAGCTAAGAACCGGCGGGCCATCTACGTCTTCCCCGCGCATCGATATGGGCCTCGCGCCCATCCCGCCATACTTTCCTCTAGGAATAAAAACCGTTCGCTAACGAAATCTTTCTACCGCCGAATTAGATGCGCCGCTTCTTGGGCGGGCGACAGCCGTTATGCGGCAGCGGCGTGACATCGGTGATGGAACGGATGCGCAGGCCACTCGCCTGGAGCTGGCGCAATGCGGCCTCACGGCCAGGGCCCGGGCCCTTCACATAGACATCCACCGAGCGCATGCCCATATCCATCGCCGCTCGGCTGGCGGACTCGGCCGCAGTCTGGGCCGCAAAGGGCGTGCTCTTGCGCGATCCACGGAAATCCTGGCCCGCGCTATGCCAACACAGCACCTGCCCCTCCGGATCGGTGAAGGTGACGATTGTATTATTGAATGTGGCCTGGATATAGGCGCGTCCGTGAGGGACATTACGCCGTTCGCGGCGCCCTCCGCTTCGTCCTCTACCTCTCGCTCGCCCCATCCTAACCTCCGACTCCTCTTACTTCTTGGCCGTGGATCGCTTGCGCCCGGCAACGGTTCGGCGGGGACCACGCCGTGTGCGGGCGTTCGTCCGCGTCCTCTGGCCGCGCACCGGCAGGTTGCGCCGATGTCGCAACCCACGATACGAACCGATATCTTGCAAGCGCTTGATATTCATCGCAATCTCGCGACGTAGATCGCCTTCTACCACATACTCCGAATCGATGACCTCGCGCAGGCGCGCGATTTCGCCTTCGGTTAGATCGCGGCACCGCGTCGCCGGGTTGATGCCCGTCTTGGCCAAGATCTCCCGGCTGCGGCTGCGGCCGATGCCAAAGATATAGGTCAGACCGATTTCCACCTGCTTTTCGTTCGGAATGTCAACGCCGGCAATACGAGCCATCTCTTGCCTCCTCTACGCCCTACGAACAGGCCCTTTAACCCTGGCGCTGCTTATGTCGCGGGTTATCGCAGATAACGCGCACGACACCGTGTCGACGGATGATCTTGCACTTTTCACAACGTCTCTTGACAGAGGGACGGACTTTCATCGTTATGCCTCCATAATCTGCAAATCATTCTTCCAGAAGACGCGTTAGAATCTCGGCGCCATCTTCGGTGATTGCGATCGTATGCTCAAAATGGGCTGCCGGGCAACCATCCACCGTGACTACGGTCCAGCGATCGTCTAACACCCTGGTTTGTGCTTTACACAGCGTAAGCATGGGCTCCAGAGCCAAGGTCATCCCGGCGAGCAAACGAATACCCCGATGGGCCGGCCCCCAATTGGGCACATTGGGCGGCTCGTGCATCTTTTGCCCGATGCCATGCCCCCCATATTCGCGCACCACCGCCAAACCGGCCCTTTTGGCCACGCTCTCGATGGCGTGCGATATGGCGCCGAGCGGCCTTCCAGCCCTCGCCGCGCTGATCCCTTCGGCCAGCGCCTTTTGTGTGGCCTCTAAAAGGGCCTGCACCCGCGGCTCTACCTCGCCCACCGGCACCGTAATGGCGGCATCTCCCTGATACCCTTCCCAAATAGCCCCGACGTCGATAGTGACAATATCGCCAGGCTTGAGCGCGCGAGGGCCCGGGATGCCGTGCACCACCTCTTCGTTGATCGACGCGCAAATGGTGGCCGGGTAGCCATAGTACCCCTTAAAAGAGGGCACTCCCCCCAAATCACGAAGCAGCTCCTCGGCCATTTTGTCAAGTTGCCTTGTAGTCACACCGGGCCTGACATGGCGTTGCAGCTCAGCCAGCACCTGGGCGACGATGCGCCCGGCTCTGCGCATGCGCTCGATCTCTTCAGGCCCCTTGAGGGGCACTACCGACTGCTTCCGCCCCATTGATCTGCGCGACCTCTTATTATAGCATGAGTGCGCCAATGCACCAAACTTTACGCTTTTTGAGCCACTAATGGCTCCACAGCGGCCTTGATTTGCCGCCACACACTCTCGACATCGCCTTCGCCGTCGATATCGACCAACACGCCCTTCCGTCGATAATAAGCCTGAAGCGGGACGGTGCGGTCCTGGTACACCTGAAGGCGCCGCCGCTGGGTTTTCGGGCGATCATCCTCGCGTTGATAGAGCCGCCCGCCACATTCGTCACAAATGCCGCGCACCTGTTCCGGATTTGAGAGCCGATGATAAACGCGGCCACATTGACGACAGAGCCAACGACCTGTGAGCCGCTCCAACAGCGTCTCTTCCGAAGCCTCGATATCGAGGACGATATCCACCCGCCGCCCCATCTTGGCCAAAAGCTCGTCCAGAATCCGGGCTTGCTCCACCGTTCGCGGAAAGCCGTCCAGAATAACCCCTTTGGCGCAATCCGGCTTGGCTATACGCTCCGCAATCATGTCGATAGTCACTTGATCGGGCACCAATTCGCCTCGATCGATATAACCCTCGGCCTTGCGCCCCAGCCTGGTGCCCTTGGCGATTGCCTCGCGAAACAGATCCCCACTAGACACCTGCGGCAGCCCCAACCATGCCTCCAGGCGCTCCGCCTGGGTGCCTTTGCCCACACCTGGGGGACCGAGCAAGACGATGTCCAGGGCCATCAGCTCAGCTTCCGAATAAAGCCCTCATAGTGGCGCATCAGCAGTTGCGCCTCGAGCTGCTTCATCGTATCCAGCACGACGCCCACCACGATGAGCAGACCGGTGCTGGTGAGCAACATCTGGCTCGTCCCGGAGATAGGGCGAACGATCCAGGGCAAAATGGCGATCAAGCCCAGGAACAAAGCCCCCAACAGGGTGATGCGCTTCAGCACGCCGTTGAGATACTCGGCCGTGCGTTGCCCCGGCCGAATACCCGGGATAAAGCCGCCCTGGCGCTGCAAGGTTTCCGGCAGGTTCTGCTGCTGAAAAATGATATCGGTGTAAAAATAGGTAAAACCAACCACCAAAACAAAGTACAAGATCCAATAAAAGGCGCTATTTTGGTCAAACAAGCGTGAGATGAACTGCGCCACGTTGCGCACCACCTCGACCTCGGCATTCACAAAGTAGCTCGCCACCACGCCGGGCAACAGCAGAAACGACACGGCAAAGATGAGCGGGATCATGCCGGCCGAGTTAACTTGTAACGGAATATGGGTGCTCTGCCCCCCGTAAATGCGCGTGCCGCGCACCCGCTTGGCATAGTGCACGGGGATGCGCCGTTGCCCCTCCTGGATCAAGACGATGCCCACCACGGTAACAGCCGTGACCACGCCAAAGATCGGTATGGACCAGGGGTTGGCCACCCAAAGCTGCCCGACCCGCTGGGGGATGCCGGCCACGATGCCCCCAAAGATAATGATCGAGATACCGTTGCCGATACCATCCTCATCGATCAATTCGCCGAGCCAGATGGCGAACATGGTCCCTGCCGTGAGCGTCGCCAGCGTTGCCAGGGTGGGCAACCAGGTCCCCGCACGAAAGCCAAAATTGCTGATCACCGGGCCGGCAGCGCCACCCGACTGAGCCAATAGCGACGCCTGGCTAAAGCCCTGCAACGCAGCCAGAGGGATGGTCAGCAGATGAGTATAGAGGTTCAATCGCTGACGACCCGCCGCACCCTCGCGGCTCAAAGCCTCCAACTGCGGGATAATAGGGGTCAAAAGCTGCAACACAATCTGTGCGGTGATAAAGGGATACACCCCCATAGCCATCACCGAAAAGTTGGACATGGCCCCGCCGGAGAACATATCCAACAAACCCAACAACTGGTTCTGGCTAAACACCTGCCGCAGCGCCTCAAGATCGACACCCGGCACAGGGACATGCGCCGCAAAGCGATAGATCACCAATATCGCGATAGTAAAGATGATCTTTCGGCGCAAATCCGGCAGCTTGAAGGCATTAGAGACTGCTTGCAGCATCGCTCTCCCCCTTAGGGTCGCACGATCACCGGCTCAACGAGCCGAGGCTCATTCGATGACCTCGACGGTTCCCCCTGCCGCCTCGATTTTGGCCTTCGCCGAGGCGGAAAAGGCCTTTGCGCGGACGGTAAGGGGCACTGAAATATTGCCATTCCCAAGGATCTTGACGGGCTGCTTGTTATCGCGGACCAAGCCCGAGGCGATCAGCAGATCGGGATCGACCAGGCTCCCCGCTGCAAATCCCTTCAGATCCTCCACATTTACGACATAGAACTCGACGCGGTTGGGATTGCTAAAGCCGCGCTTGTGCGGCAAACGCCGCACCAAAGGGAGCTGCCCGCCTTCGAAATACGGCTTCCCCCCGCGCCCAGAACGTGCATTTTGTCCTTTAGTGCCATAGCCACCCGTCTTGCCCTGGCCGGCAGCGATGCCTCGACCACGGCGCTTGCGAGGGCGTTTGGCACCATCGGGCTGACGCAGTTGATGCGTTTTCATGCCTCTACCTCTTCGACCTCTACGAGATGCCGAACCTTGTTCACCATGCCCCGGATCACAGGGGTATCCTCTTGCTCCACCACCTGGCCGAGTCGGCGCAGGCCCAGCGCATGAACGGTGCGTTTTTGCTTCTCGCCATAGCCGATGGCGCTTTTGACGTATTTGATGCGTAATTTATTGGACATCGGCCAAACTCCTCCAAGGCGGCAACAACTCTTCCACCGCCTTACCGCGGCGACGCGCCTGTTCTTTAATATCCACCAGTTGTTGCAATCCCTTGAACGTAGCCATGACTACGTTAAAGACGTTATCGCTCCCCAACGACTTGGCCAGAATATCGCGAATGCCGGCCACTTCGATCACGGCGCGCATACCGCCACCGGCGATGACGCCAGTGCCGGGCGAAGCCGGTTTCATCATCACCTTGGCCGCGCCAAATTTGACCGATATATCGTGAGGAATGGTGGTGCCCACCATGCTCACCTGGATCATGCTCTTACGCCCGCGATCAAAGGCTTTGCGGATGGCGCTGGGCACATCTCGCGCCTTGCCAACGCCGACGCCTACACGCCCCTGGCCATCTCCCACCACCACCAACGCCCGGAAGCTAAATCGGCGGCCCCCCTTGATCACGGTGGCGACGCGGCTGATATGCACGACGCGCTCTTCGAGTTCGTCGCTGCTTTCGATGAATTCTTCGTGCTCGTCTTCTCTTACCATGAATTGCTCCTCGTCTCGTCAACCCGCCAGCGGGCGAACCCCTCTAGAATTCGAGCCCCGCCTCACGCGCGGCATCGGCGAGCGCCTTGACACGCCCGTGATACTGGTATCCTCCGCGATCAAACACGACCTTGGTGATGCCTCCGGCCAGCGCACGCTCGGCGAGCAGCTTGCCGACGACCTTGGCCGCTTCGGTCTTTTTAAGGCCGGCGCATACCTCGCGGATTTCGCCGTCCAATGTCGAAGCCGAAACCAACGTGTGCCCAACGGTATCGTCAATGACCTGGGCATAGATATGCTGCAAGCTCCGAAACACGTTCAACCGAGGCCGCTCGCTGGTGCCGAACACCTTCTTCCGAACGCGTTGATGCCGTCTGACGCGCGCCTCACGCTTTTCTCCAGCGTTAGCCTTAGCCATATTACCCTCCAACTCGCCCGGCCTTGCCGGCCTTGCGGCGGATCACTTCACCCTCGTAGGCAATGCCCTTGCCTTTATACGGTTCTGGTTTGCGGATAGCCCGGATCTTGGCCGCCACTTCGCCGACCAACTCTTTGTCATTCCCCTCGACGGTAATAACGCGGCCCGCGCGATCGACTTCTAGCTTGATCCCCTCTGGCGGCTCCACGATCACAGGGTGGCTAAAGCCCACTTGCAGCTCCAAATTCTTACCTTGTTGCGTAGCGCGATAGCCCACACCGTTGACCACCAATTGCTTGCGGAAGCCCACCGTCACCCCTTCGACCATGTTGGCCAACAAGGCGCGGGTGAGCCCATGCAAAGCACGATTCTGCCGGTTATCGTCGGGGCGCGACACCTTTAACGTGTTTCCCTCGAGGGTAATGGTCATTTCAGGGCGGAAATCCCGGGTCAGCGACCCCCTCGGCCCTTGTATAGTAATCGTGGTGCCCTCCTGCTTTACCTTAACCCCGGCAGGTAAAGGGATGGGCATGCGTCCAATTCTAGACACGATTATACCTCCTACCTATCGACAGCCCCCCGCAGGCGGCTTACCACACTTCGCAGAGGATTTCCCCGCCGACGTTCTGACGCCGAGCCTCGCGTCCGGACATGACACCACGCGATGTGGACAAGATCACCGTCCCCAAGCCGGATCGTACCCAGGGGATATTTTCCCTCTTGGTATAGATGCGACAACCCGGCTTGCTAACGCGCCTCAAGCCGCGCAGCACAGGCTCGCGCTCACGCCCTCGTCCCTCGACATATTTAAGATAAATACGAAGCACGGGGAACTTGTCGCGTACTTCTTCAAAGCGCTGAATATAGCCCTCATTCTGCAGCACCTGGGCAATGGCCACTTTGAGGCGCGATGAAGGCATCACCACCACGCTTTGACGCACGGCGATAGCGTTGCGAATCCGCGTCAACATGTCGGCAATAGGATCAACAACGGACATTGGTGCAAACTCTCCTCTCCAATCCATCCAGCTTGCCTTCCAAAGGGGCACGCCTACCAGCTCGCCTTGGTCACGCCGGGGATCTTGCCGGCCATGGCCAACTCACGAAAACAGATGCGACATAGATGGAATCGGCGCATGTACCCGCGCGGGCGGCCACAGCGCTCGCAACGGTTGCGCACCCGCACCTTGTATTTGCGGCGTGACTCTCTGACGATTATGCTCTTTTTGGCCACTCTCAATCCTCCGATCTACCTGCCTCGCGCCCCCTAAGCGGCCGCCACCGCTTGCTCGGTCTCCGTTTGAGCAAAAGGCATCCCCAACTGCTCCAGCAGGAACCGCGCCTCCTCATCGGTCTTGGCCGTGGTCACGATGGTCACCTCGAGGCCGCGAACCTTGTCGATGGTGTCATAGTCTATTTCGACAAAGCCGAGCTGCTCACGCAGGCCCAACGTATAGTTCCCGCGCCCGTCAAAAGCCGTCCGTGGCACGCCGCGAAAGTCTCGCTGACGGGGCAAGGCGATATTCATCAACCGGTCCAAAAAGGCCCACATCCGATCCCGGCGCAAAGTCACCTTAACACCGATGGGGTTGCCCTCGCGCACCTTAAAGGCGGCGATCGATTTGCGCGCCCGAGTGATCACCGGTTTTTGGCCGGTGATGGTCATCAAATCGTTGGAGGCCGCCTCCAGGGCTTTGGGGTTCTGCAGGGCCTCCGCCAAGCCGATATTGATCACCACCTTGACCAAACGGGGCACCTGCATCACATTGTCGTACCCAAAGCGTTCCATCATCCGTGGGACGACCTCATCCCTGTATAACTGTTGCAGTCTTTGCATGGTCAACCTCTCCTGGCCCCAACCGTCATCTCCTCGTTGCCCAAAAGAGCCGCCTCAACGGCGTCGTCCGGGCCTAGTCGATAACTTCGCCGCAACGGCGGCACACGCGCACCTTGCCTTCCGGCGTCTTTTCGTAGCCGACCCGAACCGCCTCGTTACAATGAGGACATACAAGGGCCACATTGGATATATGAATGGGCGCCTCTCGCTCGATAATGCCGGTCTGGGTGCGCACGTTGCCGGTACGTCGTTGATGTTTCTTGATCAGGTTCACCCCAGAGACCACCACGCGTTGCTCCCTGGGCATGACGACGTGCACTTCACCCCGCAGCCCTTTATCATCGCCGCTGATCACCTGGACCATATCGCCCTTTTTGATCTTCATCGTCCACTCCTCCATACGAATCGTCCGCATCACACTCAGCGCTCACAACACTTCAGGGGAAAGCGAAACGATCCGCATGAACCCTTGATCGCGCAACTCGCGCCCCACCGGGCCAAAGATGCGCGTGCCGCGAGGGTTTTTTTCCGCATCAAGGATGACGGCTGCGTTATCGTCAAAACGAATATATGAACCATCGGGGCGCCCATATTCTTTGGCCGTGCGCACGACCACGGCACGCACAACCTCCTTCTTTTTCACCGCCCCACCTGGGGCCGCATCCTTGACCGAAGCGATGATGACATCTCCCACACCGGCATACCGACGGCCGGAGCCGCCGAGCACTTTGATACACATGATCTCACGCGCCCCGGTATTATCGGCCACCTTTAGCCTGGTAAAATCCTGAATCATAATCACTACTCCGTTCTTCCTGGCGCAAGTACCCCCGAGAGGGCCCTTCATCCGGTAGGCCGCCAGCAGGATTGATCTTTTGAGATACCCCTGATGCAGCGCGCTATTCGCCGGCGCGCCGCACGATTTCGATGACTCTCCACCGCTTGGTTCGGCTCAGTGGGCGCGCCTCTTCTATGCGCACCAGATCCCCCTCGTGGCAAACCTGATCTTCATCATGCGCCTTGTACTTTTTGTTCCGACGAAGAACCTTGTTGTAAAGCGGATGACGCTTGGTGGTCACCACGTTCACCACAACGGTCTTTTGCATTTTGGCGCTCACAACTTCGCCAGTTAACACTTTGCGCGGCATACCTATTGCCCCTCCGCTTGCTGTTCCAGCTCTCTCTGAATCGTCTTGATCCGAGCGATATCCCGTTTGACCTGCTTGATACGGCTGGTATTTGCCAATTGCCGGGTCGCAAGCTGGAACCGGAGATTGAACAGCTCTTGATAGAGTTCCGCGAGCCGCTGAGCCCGCTCTTCCGCGGTCATATCCCGCAGTTCTTGCGCTTTCATGCTCTTAACCTCGAGCCAAAATCTCACGCTGTACAAAAGTCGTTTCCATGGGCAACTTTTGCGCAGCCCGCGACAGGGCCAATCGCGCCGTTGCCTCGTCTACCCCGCCCACCTCAAAGAGGATGCGCCCCGGCTTGACGACGGCCACATAGTGGTCAACGGCCCCCTTGCCGCTGCCCATACGGGTCTCGGCGGCCTTTTGGGTATAGGGCTTGTCGGGGAAGATGCGAATCCACACCTGGCCACTGCGCCGAAGCTGGCGGACGATGGCGCGTCGGGCTGCTTCGATTTGGCGGCTGGAGATCCAATGCGGCTCCAACGCCTTAAGGCCGTATTCCCCGAATTGGATCTCGGCACCACGCAACGCTTTGCCCTTCATACGCCCACGGTGCTGTTTGCGATACTTGGTTCTCTTGGGCATCAACATGATACTTATGGCTCCTACATCGCTTCTGAGCCGCGACGGGCCGCGGGCATGATATCGCCCCGGTAAATCCACACCTTGACGCCGATACGCCCAAAGGTCGTCAACGCCTCGTCCACGGCAAAATCCACATCGGCCCGCAAAGTGTGCAAGGGCACGCGCCCTTCATGCATCCATTCGCGGCGGGCCATCTCGGCCCCCGCCAAGCGGCCGCTGCAAATAACCTTGATCCCCTTGGCGCCCGCACGGATGGCCCGGTTGATCGCCTGGCGCATCACCCGCTTCTGCGATACACGCCGCTCCAATTGCTCTACGATCCCCTCAGCTACCACCGGAGCCGATAAATCGGGCTGCTCCACCTCGATGACGTCGAGACGCAGGTTCTTGCCGGTGACGTTGGTCATCTCTTCGAGCTTGGCCTTAAGGGCGTTGATGTTCGCCCCTCTGCGGCCGATCACCACGCCGGGCTTGGCAGTAAAGACACGGATGGCGATCTGCTTGGGAAAGCGCTGAATTTCGATCTTGGCGATGCCCGCACGCCCCAACTCTTGGCGGATCATCCGCCGAATCTGCTCATCCTCAACCACGAGCTCGCCATATTGTGTTCCTTCGGCGAACCACTTGGACTCCCAGTCCTTGGTGATGGACAGCCGAAAACCGATGGGATTTATCTTACGACCCAAGGTTCCTCCTTCATCCCCGGCATCAGGCCTCTTTTTCGGCCACTACCACGGTAATATGCGAACTGCGCTTCAAAATCGGCTTGAAGCGACCTCGAGCGCCCGCCCGGCCCCGTTTGAGCGTTGGCCCCTCGTCGGCCCAAATACGGGAGATGAAAAGCTCATCGCGGGCCAGCCCCA
>JACIWY010000489.1 GCA_014360745.1 Chloroflexota bacterium | reverse complement strand
GCCCGCACTTTGCCGGGCTCCGTCTCCAACAGGGGCAGGTCTTCGTCCAAAGCCGCGGTAAAGGGATGGTGGACCGCCGAATAACGGCCTTCCTCCTCGTCCCATTCGAGCAAGGGGAACTCGACCACCCAAGCAAAACCCAGCACATCGTCGTCCAACAAGCCCAGTCGGCGGCCCATTTCCACGCGAAGTTGTCCCAGCACCTCGGCCACTATCTTGGGGGCGTCGGCAACGATGAGGAGCAGGTCGCCGGGCACGGCTTCCATGCGGCGCAAGATCGCTTGCTGTTCCTCTTTGGTCAGGAACCTGCTGATGGGGGAGCGCACCCCGCCCTCCTCGACGACCATCCATATCAATCCCTTAGCACCCAGCTTCTGGGCTTCTTGCACCAGTTCGTCGAGTTGGTTGCGGGCAAAGCTGCCTCCGCTGGGCACGCGAATAGCCTTCACCTGGCCGCCGGAGGAGACGGTGTCGCTGAAAACACGGAATTGTGACCCCGCCACTACGTCCGACAAGTTGGTGAGCAACATCTCGAAGCGGATATCGGGCCTATCGCTGCCGTAAAGGTCCATGGCCTCGGCATAGGTAAATCGCGGAAAAGGCGTCTGATACAGACGCTTATTCGGCGTTACCGTCTGAACCAGCTCGGTAAAGAGCCCTTCGGTCAGATTCAATATATCCTCGCGGTCTACAAAGGACATTTCCAAGTCGAGCTGGGTGAACTCGGGCTGGCGATCGGCGCGCTGATCTTCGTCGCGGAAACAACGGGCGATCTGAAAGTAACGCTCGATGCCGGCTACCATAAGGAGCTGTTTGAGTTGTTGAGGCGATTGGGGCAGGGCATAAAAGCGCCCCGGATAAAGCCTGCTGGGCACGACATAATCGCGGGCGCCCTCTGGTGTGCTCTTGATCAGGATTGGCGTCTCAACCTCGATAAAGCCGCGCTGATGCAAATATTCGCGGATAAAACGCACCACGTTATGGCGAAGGATCAGGTTGCGCTGCATCCGAGGGCGCCGCAGGTCGAGGTAGCGGTAACGCAAACGCAGCGCCTCATCGACCTCGGCCTCGCGGTTGATGTAAAAGACGGGCGTCTTGGCCGTGTTCAAGATCGTAGCCTGGTCGGCGATGACCTCGATGGCGCCGGTATCCATATTGGGGTTCACCATGTCTTCCGGGCGCAGGCGGACTCTGCCGCGCACCTGCAGGACATACTCGTTGCGTAGCTGGGCGGCTACGTCGTGCGCTTCTGCAGAGACGGAGGGGTCAAAGACCACCTGGGTGATCCCCCAGCGATCGCGCAGGTCAACAAAGATCAAGTTGCCGTGATCGCGACGTCGGTCGACCCAGCCGGCAAGAGTCACTAGGTCACCTTGGTTCCCCGGTCGTAGCTCGCCGCAGGTATGGGTTTTCATCATCGAGGTCTTGCCTCCATGCGGGCGAAATATCAAAGTACGAGAGATTATACACGCGCGTCCAAGGCGGACAAATCCTTTGTCCGGCGTTTGAGCGGGGCTTGTATCCTTTGCAGGGGCATAGTATAGTAGCGACCGATGCGCCCCGATCATGGGGGCGACTTTCGCAGGAATGGAGGAGGGATCGTATGACAGAGCAAGGGCTTCCCCCTGTCAAAGTGACCGATTTGAAGGTTATCCTCACCGCACCGGATGGCATCCGTTTAGTAGTGGTCAAGATCGAAACCGATCAGCCGGGCCTTTACGGTTACGGCTGCGCCACCTTCACCCAGCGACCCTTGGCGGTGGCCACGGCGTTGGAGCAGTATCTTAAACCTTTTATCATCGGCCGCGATGTGGACCGTATCGAGGATATCTACCAAGCGGCCTATGTCAGCTCCTACTGGCGCAGCGGCCCGGTGCTGAACAATGCCTTAAGCGGCGTGGATGAAGCCCTGTGGGATATCAAGGGCAAACGGGCGGGGATGCCCGTCTATCAGTTGCTGGGGGGCAAGGTGCGCGAGGCGGTGCCGGTTTATGTACATGCCTCGGGCGCGACGTTCGAAAGCGTGGAAGAGGCGGCGCGGCGCTACATGGAACAGGGTTTTCGCTACATCCGTTGCCAGGTGGGCATCCCCGGGCTGACCACCTACGGCAGCCGTGGAGGAGAGGTGGTTAAAGCTCTAGACCCCAAACAAGAGCGCACCTGGGAGCCCACCCCTTATGTGCGCACGGCGCCCAAGCTCTTTGCCCATTTGCGCAAGGCATTGGGCGACGATATTGAGTTGCTGCACGATGTGCACGAGCGCATCCCGCCCATCCAGGGCGTATGGTTGGCCAAGGCCTTGGAAGAGTATCGGCTGTTCTTCCTGGAAGACCTTTTCGCGCCGGAGGACAATGACTATTTCCGTATCGTGCGCGCCCAGACGGCCACGCCCCTCGCCATGGGCGAGCTGTACGTCAACCAAGCCGAGTATGTGCCGTTGATCAAGGATCGTTTGATCGACTTTATCCGCTGCCATATCTCGGATATCGGCGGCTTTAGCATGGCCCGCAAGCTGGCCGCCTTCTGCGAGTTCATGGGCGTGCGCACCGCCTGGCACGGGCCGGGGGATGTCTCGCCGATCGGCCACATGGCCAATTTCCATCTGGACATCGCCACGCCCAACTTTGGCATTCAAGAGCTCGCCTTGGGCATGTTCCACGGCAACACGCCCGAAGTTTTTGTGGGCTTGCCCGAGGTGCGCGAGGGCGCCGTCTGGCTCAGCGACAAACCCGGCTGGGGTATGGAGGTCGACGAGGAAAAGGCGGCCAAGTACCCCTTCCCCGAGCATCGCTACGGCGGCGCTTGGCCCGAGATCAGGCGCTTGGACGGGACGGTGGTCAAGCCATAACCATTTGGGCCGCCCGAAAGGGCCGGCTTT
>JACIWY010000488.1 GCA_014360745.1 Chloroflexota bacterium | reverse complement strand
TCGAGCTATGCTCGCCTCCCCCGGGCCCTCTATGGAATGATTCGTTAGTTCGTCATCCCCGCCCTCGAGTTGTCCCGGTTAGCGAGTCGGTCACTCTGGATTTGGATCCTGCCATTCGGAATCGTCGAAATACTCGTTCTCATTCACGCGCCGGATACTCAAACCTATCCGCTGACGATCCGCATCGATGCGGATAACGCGCATAACCTGCTCCTGACCCTCTTGAAGCACTTCTCGCGGATGAGTGATCCGCTCAGCCGAGATCTCGGAGATATGGATCAGGCCCTCGATATCCTCGTCGATCTGGGCAAAAGCGCCGAAATCGGTGATTTTGGTGATTTTGCCCGTCACCAACTGGCCGATCTGATAACGCTCTTCGACCGTGCTCCAGGGCTCCGGCTGCAGGCGCTTGATACTCAGGGCGATGCGTCGCCGCTCCCTATCCACGCCCAAAACGTACACATCGACTTCATCACCGACCTTGAGCACTTCGGAGGGATGGTTGACTCGTCGCCAAGCCAACTCGGACAAGTGCACAAGGCCGTCCGCTCCGCCGAGGTCGACAAAGGCCCCGAAATTGCACAAGCTGCTGACCACGCCGTGACGGACCTCACCCTCCTGCAGTTCGTCGAGCAACCGTTCCTTCTGCTCCTGACGCCACTCGCGTTGCGCCGCGCGCTCAGAGAGGATCAAGCGATTGCGGCGCCGGTCTAGCTCGATAATCTTGAGATGAAGCTTTTTACCCACAAGCTCGGATAAGAGCTTCTCTCGTTCGGCATCTTCGAGATTGCGGGGCACCCGCACCGAGACCAATTGCGAGGCGGGCACAAAGCCGCGCACACGCCCTACATGCACAATGACCCCGCCACGATTGCAAGCCGAAATCTCTTGTTCCAGCACCTCGCCAGATTCATAGATCTCGGCCGCCTTTTGCCAATCGCTCTCAAGCTGAGCGCCGCTTAGCGAAAGGATGATATTGCCCTGCGAATCCTCCGGCCGAACCACATAGACCATGACCTGATCGCCGACCTTGAGCGATCTGCGAAATTTCGGATCCAGACGCTCCAGGTCGCGCGCCGTCACGATCCCCTCAGATTTGCAGCCGATATCAACAATGATTTCGGTCGGCGAAATGCTGACAATCACTCCCTCGATGGTCTCGCCCCGCTCCGGGACGATCCGGCTACCCTCCTGCGCGAGCAACTCTAGCATAGGATGATCCGCTTGCTCAGACGCCCCTGCTCCTCCTACAGCAGGCGTCATGCCCCTCTGTTCCTCCACTACGCCCTCTCCTCCATTTGGATACCAGCAGTTAACATTATATGACTTCTGTGATAAAAAGCAAGGTCAAACGAGCCCGAAAAGAGCCGGAATTTGCCTGCTCAAGTAGATCGCCAGTTGAGCTCAGTTGCCGATCCAGATGGTCGCCAAGCCACCCAGTCGAAGATGCCGCTCGTCATACTGCAAGACGCGGACATCCAAGCGCAAGTAGACCCCATCGCGAAGCACCCCTTCCCAAAAGATCGAATCACCGATTTTGCGATAGGGATAGGCATCGGTATTGCCCAGCTTGGCTCCCTCGTCGGTCTTGGCTTCATAGGTCAACGTCGTGCCCGGGATTTTGGCGCCCCGATCCACACCGTAGACCACCGGCCCGCCGTATTCGATGGGCGAGGAGGTCGAGATGGTAGCCCGGCGCGGTTGAGGATTTGACACGGTTACGGTGGCCGTGCCCAACAACTGCAATTGTGCGTTGTTAAACCAGACGATGCGCAGCCGTAGATCAACCTTGACCCCTTCGCGCATCTGGCCGCTCCAGTCGAGAGAATCCCCTTTGCGCTTGAGCGCTGGCCGGCCGTGTATGAGCAAATGAGCCCCATCTTCGCCCATATTCACATAGCGGATATCGGTGCCAGGCAGAGTTTCGCCCACATCCAAAGTGATCCTAGTGGGTAATTTGTAGACCAGTTCGGAGGAAGGCTTGCTCGAACCAAGCAAGCAGCCCGTCAACAGCAAAATCAAACAGACCGCGGGGAAAAACCGTGCGGCCCATACAACGAGGAGACGCTTGGAGAGGATCCTAGATATGGTCATATGAACTTTCCCGATTTCATTCTACAAACCGTTCTGATTGGTGTCAAGCATTTCCCATCGGGCGCCGGCGGGTCGCGCAGCAAAGGTAGCCGCGTGATTCCAATCGCCCGCCGCTTTTGAATATGCACGGGTTCTCAGAATTTGGCAGACCCCGTCAAAAGAGTTGGCAATTTACGTAAAGCCAGGCTCAACAACGCAAAGTGGCCAAGATGCGCGTAGGTTGCAAGAGCAGATCCAGGGCCTCCTCGATGTCGCGAGCCACGATGTCGGCCGCTAAAATAGCGCGCGTTGCCGTCCCCTCTGCCCCCAGAACGGCGATGCCCAAGCCGGCGGCCCGTAACATCTGTTCGTCGTTGTTCCCATTGCCGATGGCAATGACGTTGGCGCCACCCAACTGCTCGACAAAACGGCGTTTCTGGGCCGCCTCCTCACCGGGCTGCACGCGGGTCAAGTCGACGCCGAGCTCGGCGGCGATGGCTGCTGCTGTTCCTCGCGTATCAGCAGTCAACAAATGGATATCGAGCCGGCGCGCCAATTGTCGGCAACGAGCCGCAACGCCCGGCAATAAAGCCCCGTCAAAGGAAAGCGTGCCGTTTATGTCTAGAACGAGGTCGGTCCCCTCCAAGTTCCCGAATCCCGGTATCTCTAGCTGGATCATGAATACCTCCGAAAAAAAGTGGGTTCGAACATAGCCACTTGCCCAGCCCTTGGCCCTATGTTATACTCCCCGTTGCCCATTCGCCGGATAGAGCGCCATGGCTCGGCATACGGCATTAGGGAGGTCAGCCGATGAATCTCGTCCAGACGCTCTGTCGTCT
>JACIWY010000487.1 GCA_014360745.1 Chloroflexota bacterium | reverse complement strand
CCTACGGCATCGGCGGAACCTTCTACCGTGGCCTCCGTTCTTGCTTGGGTTGTCCTGACCCAAGATGCACAACGGCGGGAACTTGCTGCGCGATATATCGCCACTTTGCTCGACGATGAGCATTTGCCTCTATGGCTTCAAAGCAGCTATCACTTGCCTCTGCGGCGTTCGCTCCTCTCCGATGTTGTGGGCGAGAATGCCGAGCTTGAGGCGTTCCTGGACGCCCAGATGCGCCACGCTTTCCCTTATCCCGCTGCGCCGCATCGTGCGGAATGGGAAGCAGCGCTGCTTCGTGCTATCCAAGACACCCTAGATGGACTAAGCACGCCCGAGCGCGCTGCGCTCGCTGCTGCTACGAACATTGCCCGATTGAGGTGAAACAGATGTCCGATCATGCCCAAGGAATCTTGATGTATGAAACGACCCTTGGCCCAGAGGCGCGTGCCAAGATCCGCGATATCGAATGGGCCGATGTGGTCATCGGCATTCCCAGTTATCGCAATAGCCGCACCATTGGTGAGGTGGTGGAGAATCTCGGCGAAGGAATCCGCACCTATCTTCCCGATCGTCGCGTTGTGTTGATGAATGCTGATGGCGGCTCCTCCGACAATACCGCGCGCCAAGTCGAGGAAGTCGACGTTCCCCCCAACGTCTGCAAGCTATTGATCGTGTATCAAGGCCAATCGGGCAAGGGCACGGCGATCCGAGCCATCATGGAGACGGCGATGGAGCTCAAGGCCAAAGTTTGCACCATCGTGGAAGCACGGGCCCCCGGCATCAAGCCGGAATGGGTACCTGCCCTTGTAGACCCCGTGTTGAGAGGAGCCGACATGGTTCTCCCTCGCTATGAGCGTAGCGCCTACGCGGCTGCGCTTACCGACAACTTGGCCTATCCCTTCTTACGGATGCTTTTTGATTCGCGGCTTCGCGAGCCATTGGCTCCCGAATTTTCCCTGTCCGGCACACTGGCCGCTTATCTGGCCGGCCGAGACGTATGGGAAACGGATGTGGCGCGTTTCGGGGTAAATGTTTGGATGGCCATCCAGGCGTTGGTTTGTCCAAAACCTCGTCCCGTGCCCCTTGGTCGAAGTTCTGAACAAGAACCTCTCCGCGTGACTCAGGCCAATTTGGGGTACCGCGGTGACCCCAGTGGCGATCCAGGAGCACCTTTGGATCCCCGTTTCCTGCACACGGTGGGCACGCTGTTTCGCGTTTTGACCACTCATCGGCGGATATGGCAGGCCAACCCCCGAGGGGTGGAGCCCATTCAAGAAGGTAAAAGTGCCGGAGACCTGCTTTTGGATTCCGAAGCCCAAATAGAGCCATTGCTCCGTGCGCTCTATGAAGGCCGCAAGCGTTATTTGCCTTTGTGGCGCCAGATCCTATCTCCGCAGACCTTGGCACGTGTCCTGGATGCTCTTGAGCAAACCGAACCTTATCTTTTCGACCCAAATATGAGGGATAGGGTTTTGGGCAGGGTCCTCCCACAAGAACTCTGGGCGGATGTCGTCATCGAATTTGCCATCGTCTTTAATCAAGGCGAGGGCGACCCGGACAAGGTGGCAGAAGCATTGTTGCCGCTCTTTTATGGTCGGGCGGCCAGCTACATCCATGAGAGCCGCGGCATGACCGTAATCGAGCGAGAAAAGCTGGTCGAGCAAATCTCGAACGTTTTTATTCAGCGCATGCCTTCGTTTGTCGAGAAATGGAATCACTATGAACCTTGGCTCGGCGATATTTCCGAGTACTGGCTAAGCTAATGAGACGGTGGATATTCCGGACAACGATCGGCGTTTTGCTGATATTGCTTTCGCTCTTTAGCCCTAAATCCTACTCCGGAGGCCCAGACCTTGCCCTCGGGGGGCATCGGCGCCTCATCGTGACTTTGGAAACCCGCCCTCCACTTGGTGGTAGCCACGGAGATGGACCCCAAGGACTGTTCGGCGCTTCTCTCAAGGCAGAAGCCTCGATGAGACGGGAGCGAGTGCGCCGAGAGCAAGCTGCTTTTCAAGGGGCACTTCAGAAGGCGATCCCCGGTGCTACTATTGAGCGAACTTATCAAGTCGTGCTTAACGGGTTTGCCCTGCGCGTGCCGCCAGCCGAAGCGATGCGAATCCTCTCGCAATTGCCACACGTGACCGGTGTGTACGAAGAAATGGCTTTCAAGCCCGCGTTGTATAACAGCGTGCCGGCACTAGAGCTGGAACAAGTATGGGCGGCGGCAGGCGGCGCGGATTCGGCAGGCAAAGACGTACGTGTGGCCGTGCTAGACAGCGGCATCGATATCGACCACCCCATGTTCAGCCCCGGCGGTTTGACCTACCCGCCCGGTTACCCCAAGGGAGAAGCGGCCTATACCACCCCCAAAGTGATCGCCGCGCGGGCCTATTTTCGCCCTACAGCGCCACCTTTGGCCGGCGAAAGTAGCCCTGTGCCGGGTCCTTTGGGTTCTGCCCATGGTACCCATCTGGCCTCCATCGTCGCCGGGCACCGGGTGACCGCGCGTTATCGAGATGTCCAGGTGAGCATTTCCGGCGTAGCGCCTGCAGCGCGCTTGATGAATTACCGCCTTTTTTATCCTTCGGCGGATGCTACCGAGGAGGTGGCGTTTAGTGCCGAGGTCCTTCAAGCCATCGAGGATGCTGTAGCCGATGGCGCGCAGGTCATCCTGGCCGGTTGGGCCAGCGTCGCTTCCCGACCGCCGATCGGCGCGGCCCTGCCGATAGCCCAAGCTTTGGAAGCGGCCATGGATGCCGGTTGTGTCGTCGTGGCGCCAGTAGGCAACGGTGGCCCGGCGATAGGGTCGGCCAGCTTGCTGCCGGGAGGTATGCAGCGCGTCATCACAGTGGGGGCTGTTTCTAAAAGCCAAATCCTTGCCCCTGATGTCATAGACGTTCCGCAAGCCGACGATCCGGCGTTG
>JACIWY010000486.1 GCA_014360745.1 Chloroflexota bacterium | reverse complement strand
CACGGTGGAAAGGGTCAATGTCGATCTCTTACGGCTGCTGTTGGATCATGGCTATCTGCCGGTGGTGACCCCGCCGGCCATCAGTTACGAGGGCGAAGCCATCAACGTAGACGGCGACCGCGCGGCGGCACAAATCGCCCAGGCGTTGGGCGCCGAGACGCTGATCATCCTCTCGAATGTGCCCGGCCTGTTGCGTAATTTTCCTGATGAAAGCACTTTGATCGAGCGCATCGAGGCCACCCGCGCCCAGGAATTCATGCAACACGCCGAGGGCCGCATGCGCACCAAGGTTTTGGGAGCTATGGAGGCCATCGGGGCGGGCGTAAAGCGGGTCGTTTTCGCCGACGGGCGCATCGGATCGCCGGTGCGTGCGGCGTTGGCGGGTAAAGGGACGGTGATCGAATAGCCCGGCACGAGGCGCGTTCCGGGCGCTGGGTTCAACGCGCGCATTGCACCGCACCACGAGAAAAGGAGTCATGATGGAGGCGACGATCAAGCTTGAACAAAGCCACACCAGCGGGGTTTATCCCAAGCGAGAGGTGGCCATCGTTCGCGGGCTGGGCGCTCGTGTGTGGGATGAGGAGGGCCGCGAATATATCGATTGCGTCGGTGGGCACGGCGTAGCGATCGTGGGCCATTGCAACCCGGCCGTGGTGCGGGCTATTTGCGAGCAGGCTCAACGGCTCATTACCTGCCCCGAAGTGTTTTACAACGATGTCCGCGCTCGCTACATGGAGTGTCTGATCCAAGTGGCGCCTGAGGGGTTTCAGCGTGTCTACCTCTGCAACTCGGGCGCCGAGTCGGTGGAAGCGGCGCTCAAGTTCGCGCGCCTGAGCACCGGCCGGCCGGGGATCATCGCCGCCATGCGCGGTTTTCATGGCCGCACTATGGGGGCTCTTTCGGCCACCTGGGAGCCCAAATATCGCGAGCCCTTTATGCCCTTGGTGCCTGGCTTTAGCCATGTGCCCTATAACAATATCGAAGCCATGGAGCAGGCGCTCGATGAGAACACCGCCGCCGTGTTGCTCGAAGTAGTGCAGGGAGAAGGGGGGGTCAACCCCGCCGATGGCGACTATTTGCTGAGCGTTCGCGATCTGTGCGACAGGGTGGGCGCGTTGTTGATTATCGACGAGGTACAGACCGGCTTTGGGCGCACGGGCAAGCTCTTTGCCGTCGAGCATTATAATCTGCGCGCCGACTTGCTCTGTCTGGCTAAGGGGATCGCCGGTGGCGTGCCCATGGGCGCGACATTGATCGGCGAGCGCGTGCAGAATCTGGAATCGGGGCTTCATGGCTCCACGTTCGGCGGCAACGCCCTAGCCTCGGCGGCGGCGCTAGCCGCGCTCGATTTTTTGCTCGCACACGATTTGCCCGGCGAGGCGGCGCGCAAGGGGGCCTGGGCCATGGAGCGCCTGCGGGCTATCAATGCGCGCATTATCCGCGAGGTGCGCGGCATGGGGCTCATGATCGGCATCGATCTACGCAAACGGGTGACGCCCTACCTCAAGGCGTTGATGGACGAGGGTGTCTTGGCGCTGCCTGCCGGAAGCACGGTGCTGCGTTTGTTGCCACCGCTGGTCATCACCGATGAGGAGTTGTCCATCGTGTGCGATGCCATCGAGCGCGTGTTGACGGCGTAGAAGAGCAGGGCCGGATTTTACATTCTATGGGTCTTTTCTGTCTGTATTTACCTATATCCTATCTCCTTGTGCGTTCGAGGTAAGTCTGTGATGTCGATAGACACCGGCGACGAGAGCGCCATCGAGTTCCTGCGGGGCCTTGTGGCCATTTCCAGCGTATCCACGCAAGAGCGGGCCGCCGTCGAATACATGGTCGAGACCATGGCGGCGTTGGGCTTTGATGCCGAGATCGACGTGGCGGGCAACGCCGTCGGGCGATTGGGCGAGGGCGTGCGAAGCCTTTTGCTTTTGGGGCACATCGACACCGTGCCCGGCGAGATTCCCGTGCGCCGGGAGCGTTTTGGTGAGAGAGACGTGCTCTACGGCCGTGGCACGGTGGATGCCAAGGGCCCCCTGGCCGCTTTTGTTTTGGCCGCGGCCAGGGCCGCGCAGGAGAATGTTCTGAGGGATGATTTCCAGATCGTCGTCGTCGGTGCCGTGGAAGAGGAGGCGGCCACCTCTAAAGGGGCCTACCATGTCGTCGAGACCTATCCCCCTGCCGATTACGTCGTCATCGGCGAGCCCAGCGGCTGGAGCCGCGTCACTCTGGGCTACAAGGGGCGACTGTTGCTCGATTACCGCTTGGAACGGGGCGTTTCGCACACCGCCGGGCAGCAGCGCGGCGTCGCCGAGGAGGCCGTCGAGTTCTGGTTGCGGGTGCGTGGCTATGCCGCAGCCTATAACGCCGATCGAGAGGGCACCTTTGCCACGTTGGATCCCTCTCTGCGTTGGATTCGTTCCGAGAGCGATGGATTGGTCGAGTGGGCGGAGATGAGCATCGGTCTGCGGCTGCCCCTAGGGCTGGATGTGGACGCTTTGGTGCGCGAGGCGACGACGGCCTGGCGAGGCGATGCCCAGGTAAGCACCCGCGGCTACGAGCTTCCCTTCCGCGCCGAAAAGCGCACCCCCTTGACCGGCGCCTTTCTCAGCGCGATCCGCGCCGAGGGGGAACAGGCGACTTTTGTCACCAAGACCGGCACCTCCGATATGAACGTCATTGGGCCGCGCTGGAACGCGCCCATCGTGGCCTATGGCCCCGGTGACTCCAACCTCGATCATACCCCGAACGAGCATATCGACCTGGGCGAGTATTTGAAAGCCATTCGCGTGCTTACCCGCGTGTTGGGGCGGTTAGCTGCCCAAGGTAGCTGAGTTTGTGATTTGCAAGCATAACAAGCTCTAGCCATCCTCGCCCATTCCCAGGGTGAATGCCACTATTCGCTCAATTGTGCTGCGCTCCTCGAT
>JACIWY010000485.1 GCA_014360745.1 Chloroflexota bacterium | reverse complement strand
ACCCTTCACGGGATAACCGTCCGTCCCAATAGGGTGCCAGCTCGGCCAAATAGCCTGCCTGTACCTTCAAAAAGGCATCTGTAGGATGGGCCGTGCAGCGATCCGAATCACGCGCCATATATGCTCTTCTCTTTTCCCGATGCCGCTCGACGCTTGGTCGCCCGGCCTCGTCTTTTTTATTCGACGATTACGTTGATATCCGAGATCAAGCTCTCATAATCCCAACCGGAAGCGTAAACGCGCAGCCGAATGAGCCGATAGGGCGTCACCGGCAGGGCCTCGATAAGGTTCGGCGACTCGAACAACACCCAGCGATCCTGGGGAATTTGTTGGCCATACATCGTCGGGGTGTTGGGATCGGCGCGATAATAAAAACCCTGGACCCATTCCGCCTCGCTATCATACACATCGCGATAGGTCAGCCGAATCATGAGCGGATATTCGGAGCTAAGGTACCCGCCACCGGCCAGGCTTTGATAGCGAACTTTGACCGTGGCCCGCACGATCAAAGAAGTAACCGGGTCGGGCAGTTGCTGATCCAGCGTCTGCTCCAAGACGGTTTCGCAATGATTGCCATCTCCGCCCGTACGTTGAAAGAGGACGGCGGGCCGACCGCCATCGATCACTTGGCGCACGGTGCCATCGACGGTGCCCCCATCCGTCCCTTGGTCGTTGTATACGCGCCAACCCTCCAAGGATTTGCGAAAATCGCTGTTGAGCACCAGATTGCGGGCTGCGTCCATCGCCTGAGCCGGCGGCTGCCCTAGAAGCACCTCTGTGCGTTTACGCGGCCCCAAGATGATCTCTTGGCCGGCGGCGATGATACGCGCACGTCCACGGTTGTTGACGGTAAATTCGCTACGATCATTGAGGGCAAGCGCGGCATAGCTCCCGTCGGCATCCAGATAAGCCACGGCATGCAAGGTCTCTAGCCGCAACTCGGTCGGAAGTTCGCCCGATAGGGCGGTGCCCAGGCTCACCCGACCATTCTGCAACACCATACGAATAAAGGGGGTCACGCGGCCTGCCGCAAAGCGCGGGGAACGCATCATCTCCAAGCGCACCATAGTTCCCGGGAAAAGCCGCATGAAGCTGTGATCAAAGAAGGTGATCACCGCCTCGGAGGTCTCATCGGCGCGAATGGTGGTGCCTTCGGGCACACTCATGCTTTGCCCTTTGCCCAGCGGCACCGATTCGCGCCCTACCGGGGGCTCAACAACTACCGTGCCGAGCAAAGATTCGACCGTGGCCTCGTTCCTGCGCTCGGCATGGGCTATATACCAACGTATTCCCAGCGGCCCGCCGATGGACAACACGCAAAAAATGAGAAAAGACAGGATGAGCACGGTCCAGGCTACGTGCTGCGGATTACGCCTCATCTAATGGCGCACCTCAAAGGAAACGAATTGACCTGTCGGGGGTCCCCACTCTACATCAACCCGGGTCACCTGGGCCAACGAGGGTCCGGCATGAAGCCAGGAGAGCAGCCTACGCAAGGCGTCTTCGCCTCCCTCGGCGACTACCTCCACCGTGCCGTCATAGCGGTTGCGCACAAAGCCGGTCACGCCCAGCCCTCTGGCTCGCTGCCGCGTATAATAGCGAAAATTCACACCTTGCACACGGCCATGAACGATGGCACGGAAGCGCTTGCGAGTTTCTCCCTCAGGGGTTTCCTTCGTCATCGCACACTGCCCCGCGCTTTTTGCAGCATCAGCCCAGATCGATGACCTCATCCGGCCAATCGTCCTCTTGATCGCGCTGAGAATCTTGGGCCTCGTCCTCATCGGCCCCAAAATCGTCCTCCAACTCCTCTTCGGCATCCCACTCTTCGAGATCGACCTCGACCATGTCGGTTTCGTCGGGGTTGATGACCATCAAATCCATCATGCCAACGGCAAAGTCGAGCTCATCCAACGCATCCTCGGCGGCAGCCGCGATGACCTCGTCCTCGCTGTCTACAAGCTCCTCGAGCAAGCGGCGGGCCCGCTTGCCGCCGATCTGGCCCAGGGCCCAGATGGCCATCTCTTGCACCTCGCGGTCTGGATCGTGCAATAGGCGGGCCAATTGGGGCACAGCGCGGCGCAGTTGCAATTCACCCGCGGCGCGGGCTGCCTCGAAACGCATTTCGGGCGACGCATCATCGAGTTCTATCAACACCGTCTCGCTCCACACCGGATCCGCGCTGCGGCCCATGGCAAAGACGGCGCTGATGCGCATGAGGGGATGGTCTTGGTCATAGGCCCAGCCGATGATGCGACGCACATCGTCGTCGTTGATAAAGGCGATCGACTCCACAGCCCTACGCACGACCTCGATATCCTCGTCTCGATTCTGGATGATGCGTTCCAGCGCCTCGCGAACCTGCTCGCCGTAGCGCGCGCTCAACATCTCCACCTCGGCGAGGTATAAAAAGCGCCCCAAAGACGTCGCCGCCGCCGCGCGGACCTGTGGATCGGGGTCTTGATGCACCAGTTGCAACAGACGTCGCAACAGATCGAGCCGCTCATCTTCCCATAGCCCCTCGATGGCCTGGCGACGAACGAACGGGTCGACATCGCCCAGGCACGCTCGGAATAGATCGCCATAGTCAAGATAAAAGCTCTCTTCAGCGCAAGCCACCATGCGTGCGATGATGTCGCGACGGCGCTCTACGTCGATGGTCGGAAAGCAGTGCGCAAACAGGGCGCTCTCCTCGCGCGTAGGGCTGGAAAGCCAGGACAGGATTTCTCGCGTGAGCTCTTGGTCAGGGCTCTGTAAAATGTGCAAAGCACGTTCAAAGTCTGATACCATTGGTTTCAACGTCTCCTTGAACCACCGGGTTCCCCTGTATCCGAGGCCGCCGAGGGGCCATTGCCCCTTATCGGCGAAGCTAGGGCCCATAATAGCGCATATAATCCATAAAGGTAACGACGATCATCAACGCGACCA
>JACIWY010000484.1 GCA_014360745.1 Chloroflexota bacterium | reverse complement strand
CTGGGGAATAGCTCGTTCTCGATGCCGAAATCGTACAGCACCTTGAGCAATCCTCCCTCGTCCAACATCCCTGTGGCGGGAATATTGGCCAAGATAGCGCCCAATCCGATGGGCAAGAGCAACAACGGCTCGTATTCATAGCGAATCGCCAGCCAAATCAAGATTCCACCGACGATCATCATGATCAGGCGGCCAGGATCCATGCCATAGACGCCTTGTAGCAAGTTCTCCAATGCAGAGTTCATGGCCCAACCCTCTCGCCTAGCCGATCGTCACAAGGGGATCGTCGTGGGATACATTCACCCCTGGCTGAACGTGAACAGCCTTCACGGTGCCCGTCGTGGTCGAACTGATGGGCATTTCCATCTTCATGGCCTCCAATGTGCACACCGTGTCTCCTTCGGATACTCGATCGCCCACTTGGACGCGCACCGAGAGCACTTTGCCAGGCATAGGGGCCACGACAACTTCTCCTTCCACGGCGCCAGCAGGAGCCGGAGCCGAGGGTGGCTCGGGAACGGGCTCTTTGGTCTGCGGAGCCGGGGCGGCAGGTGGTGGCGCGGGAGGAGCCGGAGAGGGGGGCGGCGCCGATGCTATCGTCACTTCTTCGATGGTCACCGTTTTAGGCTCACCGTTCACCACTACCTGAATGGGAGATGTAGTGACGTCACCGACCTCTACGACATATTGTTTGCCGTTGACTATGACGTGGTACTTGGCCATCCTTTTCTCCTTACTGCAATGCTTTCAGTCTGCCCTGGTACCGCCAGATACCAGGGCCTGGATCAATCGTCGCGACAAAGACCATCTCCGCTTCTAGCGTCTCGGCGGAAAGGGCTGCACGTTTAAAAGGGTCAGCGGTTACCAGCCGTTGCCGTTCGCGCCCGATAGCGGCAGCGATGGCCGCGATCTCATCGGCCATTGTCGCTTCTTTGGCCGCCATAACGGCGGCCAACGCGGCGGCTGCCTCGGCTTCTTCTGTAGATGCCGAGGGTTCAGCTGGCGTTGTCGTTGGCAAAGCATGAACCATCGCCGTCGGCCGAAAGAGCCGATCCAATGCCCAGATAATGATCGCGATGAGGATCAGGGCAAAAAAGACAAGTCCCATGCCCAGCAGGGTAATGTTTACCCCCAAGGCGAAATTCTCTGCAACACTCACCCCTCTTCTACCTTTCGCATGGCTAGGAAATTGGCTGTATGGAAAATATGGGAATGGCAACTGCTGGCCATTCCCTCCCAATTTTAACGGCCGCCGCGCAACCTCGCCGACAAGCGCCACAAAGAGCGCTCCTCTTCGGCGCGCTCCAGCCGCCTCACCGGCGCGATAGCGGCCTTAGGCGCGGCTTTTGCGGCTTCCTCAGCGGGCTTGGCCGGGAAGATGCGCGGCTCGGTGATCGGCGGCACTTGGCCGGCCTCGCGCAGCTCAAAGAACTCGCGGGCTTGGTTGGGGAAGAGGGCATAAGAGATCACGTCCTCCTCGCTGTGGGCCAGATTGCCGATCTCCGCGCGGGCCTTTTCAAAGCCGGGCTCGATATAGTCGGCGGGGCGACCGGAAATAGGCTCTTCGTCACCCAGCGCTTTCTTGACCAGCTCCGGGTTCAATGGCGCGGGCGGTCGGCCATAGAGGCCCTTACAGTAGTCGCGCACTTCTTGGCTGATGATCTTGTAACGTTCGTTCATGAGCACGTTCAACACCGCCTGGGTGCCCACGATCTGGCTGGTGGGGGTCACCAAAGGCGGATAACCCATGTCCTCGCGCACCCGAGGCAACTCTTTTAACACCTCTTCCCAGCGGTTTTCGGCACCCTGCTGGCGCAGTTGATTCACCAGGTTGGAGATCATCCCGCCCGGCATCTGATAAAGGAGCACGCGGATATCGGCGGTGTCGAGCCCGGCCTCGAATTGGGCCAAATGCTTGGTGCGCACCTCGCGAAAATGGCCGGCAATGTCGTTGAGCAAGCTCAGGTCGAGCCCCGTATCCCGCTCAGTGCCCTGGAAGGTGGCCACGATCGATTCGGTGGGTGCCTGGGATGTGCCCCCGGCGAGGGCGGAAATGGCCGTATCCACCACGTCCACCCCAGCTTCGGCGGCTTTGATGAGCGTGCCTACGGCAAAACCGCTGGTGTTGTGCGTGTGGAGCTGCACCGGTAGGCCCACCTCTTCTTTGAGGCGCTTGGTCAACTCATAGGCCACGTAGGGAGTGCAGAGGGCGGCCATGTCTTTGATGCAAATCGAATCGGCGCCCATGCTGGCCAGTTCTTTGCCCAGCTCGACAAAGGCCTCCATGGTGTGCACCGGGCTGATGGTGTAGCAGATCGCCGCTTGGTTATGGCCACCATACTTTTTCACACACTCCATAGCCCACGCCATGTTGCGCGGGTCGTTGAGCGCGTCAAAGATGCGAAAGATGTTCATACCGTTCTTGACCGACAATTGGACAAACTTTTCGACGATATCGTCCGGATAGTGGCGGTAGCCGAGAATGTTTTGTCCGCGCAACAGCATCTGGAAGGGGGTGGTGGGCATCTTTTCGCGAAGCAGGCACAGTCGCTCCCAAGGGTCTTCATGCAAGAAGCGCAAGGCCGTGTCGAAGGTGGCCCCACCCCACATCTCCAGCGAATGATAGCCCACCCGTTCGAGCTTGGGCAGGACGGGCAACATACTGCCGGTAGACATGCGCGTGGCCAGTAGAGATTGATGTGCGTCGCGCAGGATCGTATCGGTGATTCGAAGCGGATTAGTAGCCATCGTAAAACCATACCTTTCTAATCATAACAATCTATTTTCCTAAACCGGCATCAGCCCATGTTTCTTCTGCGGGTTCAGATCGCGCTTGTTCTGTAGCATTTGCAAGGCATTGATGAGCGTCGGTCGGGTCTGGCTGGGCTCGATCACAGCATCGACATACCCCCAGGAAGCGGCTTGGTAAGGGCTGGCAAAGGTCTCGCGGTATTCGCGG